>NZ_JBEZUZ010000016.1:0-102896 GCF_040636735.1 Streptomyces sp. NPDC035033
CGCGGACGCGGGCGGTGAGGAAATGGAGATACGCGCTGGACAGGTCCGGTCCGGACGGGTGGACAAGCACGTCGAGCCTCTGGCGACGCGGGTGCCCTGCGGGAGCGCTCGGCCCTCTCCGTGCGGACCACGGCGTCGGGCCTCACCGCCGTCCTCCCGCCCGGCACGCGCGGCACGGCGGTCGTCGCCGCCCCCGCGATCGCCGGCTGGACCTGTCAGGGCCGGGAGCCGGAGTCGTACGCGGGCCTGCTCGCCGTCCCCGTCACCGGCCCGGCCGTGTCCTGCTCCTTCCGCCCGCCGGGCCTGACCGCCGGCCTGGCCGCCGGGGCCGCGGCCCTGCTCTGCCTCGCGTCGCGCCCGTGGTGGGGGCGGCCGCGCCGCCGGTCATGAGCCGCCGGCGGCCGGGACGCGGAGGTCCTGGACCGGGGGGACCGTCCAGCGGGTGGGGTCGGGGATCCGGTGGGCGGCGCCGGAGGCGGAGAGGAGGCCCCAGACGGGGGCCACGGCGGCCAGCAGGCCGAGCCAGGCGCTCGCCGCGCCGGAGACCAGGCCGAGGAGGAGCGGGACGAGGGCCGCCGCCGCCACCGCGAGGCCCGCGTACAGGCGCCCGTGGACGGGCGCGTGGAAGCGGGGGCGGGGGCGGAGCGGGCGGGCCGCCAGGCCGGGGACGGTGGGGCGCAGGTTCGACCGGTCGGTGAGGTAGCGGTCGGTGTACTCGATCGCCGCGTTGCCCCAGACCATCTCGCCGGTCTCGGAGACCACGGCCACGGGGTACGCGTACGGGTGCTGCCGGCGGGCGACCGCGAGGACCGGCTCCCAGCGCTCCGGCCACAGGACCCAGACGTGCTCGCCCTTGAACCTCGCGGCGAAGCGGGAGAGCCGGCCGACGGGGCTCCGGCCGTAGAGGCCGGGGAGCAGGCCCTGGGGACCGTAGTACGCGCCGTGCTCGTCGCGGAGCCTGAGGGCCCGGACGTGCTCGGGATCGGGGTCGAGGACCTTCCGGTTGTCCTCGTCGATGATCCGTATCCATTCGCCGGTCTCCAGCGTGAAGCGGACGGCGACGACCCGGCCGGCCCGCGCGTCCCGGGCGAGGAGCCGGTGGAACTCGGGGAGCGGGCGGGTCAGCGCCTTCCACAGCGCCGGGAGGAGGGCCAGGGCCAGGAGCACCAGCGGGAAGGCGCCGAGTCCGAGGTACCGGTCGGCCACCTCGCCCCGGGCGCCGAAGCGGAAGGCCGCGAAGGGCGCCACCGTCACGAGCAGCAGGCCCGCGACGCCGTACCAGTCCACCGGGTCCCGGGGCAGGACGGACGGCAGCCCCTCGAACTCCCGCGGGGCGGGCGGCGGGACGGCCTCCCGGCGGGTCGCGAGGGCCCACGCCCCGGCGCACGCCGCGCCGGCGGCGAGGGCGGCCAGGGCGTCCCAGCGGGGCCCGTCGGCCCGGTCGTGGACCAGGCAGAGGACGACGACGAGGGCGGCGCAGCCCAGCGCGGCGGCGCGCAGGGCTTCGGTGACGGTACGGCTCACGGGGCGGGTCTCCGGTCGGTCCGGCGGGGCGGGCGGGGCGGGTACGGCGAACGGGATCGTACGGCCGTCCGGCATGCCGGACCCGCGCCGTGACCGGAAGGTTGTACGGGCTCCGGGACACGGGCTCCGGGGCGCCGGTCCCGCGTCCGGGCGGTCAGCCGCTCAGGCCGAGTTGGCGGCGGTGGTCGAGGGCGCGGCGCAGTTCCGCCGTCAGGGGGTGGTAGGGGCCGTAGAGGCGCTCCGCGTCGAGGAGGAGCCGGTCGAGTTCGGCCCTGCCCTCCTCGTGGCGGCCGGTCGCGGTCAGCAGCAGGGCGGCGCGGCGGCGGATGTCGAAGGCCCGGCCGGGGTCCCGCGCGGGGCCCTGCTCGAAGGCGGGGAGGGCGGCGCGGAACTCCGCGAGGGCCTCGGCCGTCTCGCCGAGCTGCTCCAGGCAGAGCGCGATGTCGTAGCGGAACTGGGCGTTGCCGGGGTCGTCGGCCGCGAGCCGGCGCAGCTCGGGCAGGGCGCGCCGGTACCGGCCGTCGTCCATCAGCGTGGAGGCGTACTGCTTGCGCAGGATCCGGACCACCGGGGAGTCCTCGCCGTGTTCGGCGGCGGCGGTCGGCAGGATCCCGCCGAGCATGTCCACGGCCTGGGTGAGGGCGCCCTCGCCGAGGAGCCGCTTCACCTCCTCCACCGTGCCCGCCACGTCCGCGCCCCGGGGGGCGGGTGCGGGTGCGGGCGCGGGGGGCTGGGCGGGGACGGCGATCCGGGGGTCCGCGACGGCCGGGCGGTCGGCCGGGGCCGGGATCGGGGCCGGGGCCGGGGCGGCCGGCCGGGGCGTGGCCGGCCAGGGGGCGTGCGGGCGCAGGAACGGGCGGGTGGGGTCCAGGGGGCCCGCCGGGGCGCCGCGCGCGGGCAGCAGCGGCAGCAGCGCCTCGTACACCTCGTGCGCGCCGGAGGGGCGGGCGGCCGGGTCCTTGGCGAGGAGGCGCAGCACGAGGGACTCCAGGGCCTCGGGGACCTCGGGGCGCACCTGGCGGAGCGGGAGGGGCGGCTCGTAGAGGTGGCGGTGGAGGACGCCGAGGGCGGTGGAGCCGGCGAACGGCACGTTCCCGGAGAGGAGTTCGTGGAGGAGGACGCCGAGCGCGTACAGGTCGGTCCGCGGGCCGACGGCGCCGCCCATGGCCTGTTCGGGCGCCATGTAGGCGGGGCTTCCGATGGGTTCGCCGGTGTGGGTGAGGCGGGTGGTGTCGGAGTCGAGGACGGAGGCGACGCCGAGGTCGAGGACGGTGACGGTGCCGTCGGGGCGGACCATCACGTTCCGCGGTTTGAGGTCGCGGTGGACGATCGGCACCGCGTGGACGGCGGCGAGCACCGCGCACAGCTGGGCGGCGACGCAGACCGCCCACTTCCAGGGGTACGGGTCGTGCTCGGCGAGGTGGTCGGCGAGGTCGGCGCCGTCGACGTACTGCATGACCAGGTACAGGTCGTCGCCGTCGCTGCCGGCGTCGTGGACGGTGACCAGGCCGGGGTGGTCGACGTGGGCGGTGACCCGGCACTCGCGGACGAAGCGGCGGCGCAGTTCCTCGGCGGCGGTGGCGGGGCCGGTGAGGGCGGCGGGGCTGAGGAGCTTCACGGCGACCCGGCGGTCGAGCCGGGTGTCGTACGCGGTCCACACCTGGCCCATGCCGCCCTGGCCGATGACGGTGGCGAGCTCGTACCGCCCGCCGACGACCCGGCCGTTCACTTCTCGCCCTCCTTGCGGAGGAGGTCGCTCAGCTCGTCCAGTTCGGCGCGGACCTGGTCGATCCGGGGGGACGGCGGGGGCGCGGGGACGGCGGCGGGGGGCACGGGCGCGTACGGGCGCGGATCCGGGTGCGGGGGCTGCTGCGCGTACGGGTTCGGGACGGTGACCGCGGTCGCCGGATGCGCGGGCGGGTACCCGTACGCGGGCGCGTGCGGGGGCGGCGGGGCCGGGAGGAGGACCGGGGCGGGCGTGTGGTGGTGGCGGGTGTCGACGATGAGGTAGTAGCAGACCACCGCGACCATCTGGACGAGCAGCACGATCATGCCCGCGGTGTTCATCCAGGTGTCGGCGAAGCGCTGTTCCAGCGGCACCACGCACCCGATGTTCAGGGCGAGGTGGGCCCAGAAGACGGCCCAGTCGCGGCCGGTCCTGCGCATGATCGCGATCCGGAGCGTCGCGACCCAGGCGAGCAGGCCGAGGGAGACGACGACGAGGACGGTGAGGAGCACGCGGACGGCGACGGCCCCGGCGGACGATCCGCCCGGTCTCGGCGCGGGAGCGGGCGTCGGTCCGTACATGCGTGTCCCCCCGGGAAGCTGATCAGGCTTCGAGGGTAACGGCCCGGCGGGGGGCCGTCACTCGGCCCGCACGCTCCCGTCGGCGAGGCCGTCGTACAGGCCCTGGACGAGCTGTTCGCCCAGGCGCGCGGCGAGCCGCAGGGCCTCCTCGAACTCGGCGAGGGAGCGGTACTGGTCGCCGTGCCGCCGCTGGTCCGCGAGCGGGAGCCGGGGCAGCTGGAGGCGGCGGACGTCGAGCCGGGTGGCGGTCGAGGCGAAGCTGCTGGCCTGCCGGTTGTTGGCGGTGCCGCGCAGGAAGCCGGCGAGGAACCAGGGGTCGAGGGCGGCCGGGTCGGGGCGCAGCAGCTGGAGGTTGCGGCCCAGGGCGGCGCCGGCGGTGGCGGCGTCGACGACCCGGGCGGACGGTCCGCCGCCGAGGACGGGCACGACGACGTCGCCCTCGGCGACGAGGACGGGCTCCTCGGGGTGGCCGTCGGCGGCCTCGGGGAGGGTGCCGGAGGGCGCGGCGCCGGCGAGCACGTCGTGCTCGGTGAGGACGGGGACCTCGCGGCCGGCGGGGGCGGTGCCCTGGCCGCCGGTGCGGAGCTGGAGGGCGCCGGTGCGGGCCAGTTCGCCGACGGTGGTGAGGGGGCGGGGCGCGGGGCGGGCGGGGACGGGCCGGGGCGCGGCGCCCAGGGTGCGGCGCAGGGTCTCGTCGAGCCGGTCGCGGACGGCGGCGAGTTCGGGGGCGGAGCCGCCCGCGTCGGGGGCGGCGAGGTAGCGGGCGGGGGCCAGGTCGACCTCGTCGTCGAGGAGGTCGATGACGGGGACGGCGCGGGCGACGGACTCGTCGGCGGCGCGGCCCGCCCAGGCGTCGAGCACCGTGTTCTGCAGGGCGGTCCAGGGCAGCTTGTCGCGGCCCGCGTCGGGGACGAGCCCGGCGGTGTCGACGAAGAGGGCCTCGGCCGGGGGGCGGCGGTCGGCGGCGGGGCGGACCAGGACCCACAGGTGGAGCGGGATGCCGTACGGGGGCGCGGCGCCGGCCGGGAGGGCGATGACGGCCCGCAGGGCGCCCCGGCGGAGCAGGTCGGCGCGGACGCGGCGGCCGGAGCGGCGGGAGGCGACGGCCGGGGGCATGAGGAGGACGGCGGTGCCGCCGTCGCGGAGCCGGGCGAGGGCGTGCTGGACCCAGGCGAGCTCGGACTCGGTGCGGGCCGGGAAGCCGTACTCCCAGCGGGGGTCGTAGGCGAGTTCGTCGTGGCCCCAGGCGCGTTCGTTGAACGGCGGGTGGGTGAGGACGGTGTCGGCGCGGAGGTCGGGGAAGGCGTCGGCGCGGAGGGTGTCGCCGGCGGCGGAGCGGACGGCGGCGTCGCCGTGGAGGGCGAGGCGGAGCGCGGAGAGCGCGGCGAGCTCGGGGTCGGCGTCCTGGACGGCGAGTTCGGCCGGGTGGGCGGCGGCGCGGAGCAGGCCGCCGGTGCCGGAGGCCGGGTCGAGGAGGACGGTCGCGGGCGGGTCGCCGGCGCTCGCGGTCGCGGCGGCGGCGAGGGCGGCCATGAGTTCGGCGAGCGGCGGCGGGGTGAGCGTGTACTGGCGGGGGTTGGCGTCCAGGTGGCGGCCGAGGAGGAACTCGAAGCCCTGGCGGGGGCCGCCCAGTTCGCCGGCGAGTTCGACGGCGGCGCGCAGCAGCGGCACGGCGGGGGCGAGGTCGCCGGCGGTGGGGGTGGGGACGGCCCGGGGGATGCCGAAGCGGACGGTGAGGACCTCTTCGAGGGCGCCGGGCAGGGCCTCGGCGAGGCGCGCGTCGGGCAGCGCCGTCAGGGCGGCGAGGGCGGGGCCGCGCTCGCGCAGGAGCAGCAGGACGCAGCCGGTCTGGACGAGGCCCGCGACGGTGCCGGCGGGGTGTCCGGAGAGCTGCTGCCAGACGCGCTCGCGGAGCGGGACCTCGGCGAGCTTGCCCTGGTCGCGGAGCCAGCGTTCGACCTCGTCGAGGGAGAAGGAGGGGCTGGTGTCGGTGCCGCCCACCGGCTTGGGGAAGTCGGCGTGCCGGCGGCGCCAGTTGCTGACGGCGGCCCGGCCGACGCCCGCGAGCCGGGCGATGCCGGCGGCGGTGACCTCTGTAGCGCTGTCCTCGGGCACCTGCACCCTCCGTCTCCCTGCGTCCGCGTGTGAACACCGAGCATACCGACGAACCCGGTTCACGGCGTGAGTCGAGGCAAAACTTGTGAACTCGGTTGACTCGGTTCACAAGCTCTGCTGTGATTACGCCATCGAAACACGGAGTCCCGAACGATCCACCGACACCCGGAAGGTGTTCACAGCCATGTCGAAGTCCTCGCAGTCCTCGTCCCAGCGCTCCTGGTTCGCCCGCCACAAGCTCCTCACCGCCGCCGGCGCGGTCGTGGTCGTCGTCGCCGTCGGCGCGGCCCTGGGCGGAGGCGGCGAGGAGGGCGCGAAGACCCCCGAGGCGAAGTCCTCCGCGCCGGCCGCCTCCGGCGACAAGGCCCCGGAGTCCAAGGCCCCGGAGAAGCCGAAGGCGGCCACCGTCGGCGGCGACGGCGACTTCGAGGTCGGCTCCGACGTGAAGCCCGGCCTCTACCGCTCGACGGGCAACAAGGACGCCGAGTGCTACTGGGAGCGCGCCAAGGACGCGACCGGCGAGGTCGACTCGATCCTGGCCAACGACAACGTGACGGGCACCGCCTACGTCGAGATCAAGGCGTCCGACAAGCTCTTCACGTCCACGAGCTGCGGCACCTGGGAGGCCGTCGACCCCAAGGCGGCCGGCACCCCCTCCGGCACCACCCTCAAGGGCTCCGGCGGCATGTTCAAGGTCGGCGTCGACGTGGCCCCCGGCACCTACAAGTCCACCGGCAACCAGGACGCCGAGTGCTACTGGGAGCGCACGAAGGACGCGAGCCACAGCACGGACTCGATCCTCGCCAACGACAACGTGACGGGCACGGCCGTCGTCAAGATCACCGCGAAGGACGGCTACTTCAAGACGGCGGGCTGCGGCGACTGGGTGAAGACGGGCTGACGCGCCACGGCGCCGCCGGACGGACCGGGAACGACGACGGGCGGGCGGGAACGGCACCACGCCGTCCCGCCCGCCCGTCCGTCGGCCCGTCGAACCCTAGGCGGAGGCCCGGAGCCAGCGCTTCAGCGCGTTGCGGTACTCCATGGACGACTCGCCCGCGGCGAACCGCACGTCGTATGAGCCTGCGGCGGACAGGTCCGCGTCCGCGGCCAGCAGACGGGCGGCGAGCTCCGACTGCCCCCCGCACTCGAACGCGACCCAGCTGGTCCACTCCTCGGGCGGCTCGACCCCGTGCCGGTCGAACTGGAGGGCGACGTCGATCGCCGCCGCCATGACGTCCGCGATCCCCGCCTCTCCCGACTCGTGCCAGGAGGCCAGCCCCGCGGCGGCCCGGACCGCCGCCCCGACCGCCGGAGCGGCCGGGTGCGCCACCGACGAGACCTTCTGCCGCACGGCCTCCACCAGCGGCACGGATTCGAGCTGGAATTCCCGCTCGTCCCCCGCCCCGCTCTCCTCGCGCCAGCCGGACTCCACCATCTGCGTGACGGTGAAGGATTCCTCCTGGGCGCCGAATTTCTCGCAGAAGGGCGAGACGACCGAACTCACCCGGGTCGCCACCGCCAGGGCGAGCCGGCGCTCTCCCCGGCGCCCGGGCCCCGCCCCTACTTCTTCAGACATCGCGAGCAAGCCTCTCGAAGACAGAGAAAGACGGGGGTGCACCGCAAAGGCGCACCCCCGTCCCGATGACAAGACTACCGAGAATCTACTTCCACTTGGCCATTCTCGGGCTCACGATCTTACCACCCGTTCTTTCGATCAACGGGGCGCAGAATTCATCGCAGAAGTCATTGCTGGCGATGAGGAGTTTCGGAGTGACTCCGAGATTTATCGCCTCTGTCAGCAACTTGCCCTCCGCGTGGTTCCGTCCCACGGTGAGCGGATCCTTGGTCTTGGACGGCAGCCTCGGATAGACCCGGAACGCCTCGTCGAGGTCATCCATGTCACCCATCTGTCGCCCGGTGATCTCACTGCGCGCGCCCACGGCGAACAGGTCGAGACCGCCGCCCTCCGGCACGTGCAGACCGCCGACGGTCTTCCAGCGCACACCGGCCCCGAGCCGCTTCGTCATGGCGTCGACCCGGGCCTGGAGATGGGCCGGGTCGGCGACGGACGAGCCGTTGCAGTTGTGCACCAGCACCGCGTCACCGGGATCGGCCGCACGGACCTGGTCGCCCGCGAGGACGAAGTAGGTGTGCAGGCCCTCGACGCTCAGGTCGTACGTGGTCCGCTGGGCCTCGTAGGACGTGACCCCGACGATCGCCGTGGGGGCGCCCTCGCCGTTCTGGAGCTTCTGGCCGACCCGGAGGTCGCCCGCCTGCGTCCAGGAGTCGCGGGTGGACTCGTAGAACTGGTGGTGCTCGGTGGTCTGGATCGTCTTCCGGCCGGCCTTCGTCTCGATGGTGACGTCGACGTAGTGGCGGTCGGTCTTGGTGACGATCACCTGCTTGACCTCGTGGACCTCCTTGGTCTTCTTGCCGGGCTCGGCCGTGAGGACCTTGTCCCCGGCCTTGACCTTGGAGATCTCCTTGGTCGTGCCGTCCGCCATCAGCACCGGCGTCTTGCCCGTGAAGCTGTGCGGAGTGCCGCCGCGGCGGATCGGGCAGCCGGGGGCGCCCCCGCCGTCCGGGTCCGGGGACGACTTCGCCTTCGGGCCGTTGCCCTTGCCCGTCGCACCGAAGGCGCCGCCCATGACCGCGCCGATCGTCGCCGCCTTCGCGGCTCCGGCGACCGAGCAGCCCTCCTCGCTGTTCACACAGGAGGTGCCGTACTCGACCGCACCGGTCGCGGCCTCCTCGCCGGCGTTCCCGGCGACGTTCGACACGACCTTGCCGGCCGTGCCGGAGAGCAGCTTGCCCGCGGCGCCCGCCGCGAGACGGCCGCCGACGCCGCCGGCCGCACCGGTCACGGCGCCGATGGCGACCGCGCCGAGGAAGCCGCCGACCGACTTCGGACCGTCGCTCATCATGTAGCCGACGCCGTTGGCCGCCGCGCCCGCGAGGGCGGCGCAGCCGACGGCGCCCACACCGGCCGTGATCGCGGTGCAGCCCGCGAAGACGGCGATGCCGGTGGCCACCGAGGCGATGGTCGAGGCGTGCTGCTTGACGAAGTTGGCTGTCGCCTTCGCCGCCTTCTTGACGGCCCGGCCGACCTTCCTGGCTGCCTTCACCACCTTCTTGGCGACGTGCTTGACGGCCCTCGCGACCTTGCGGACGGCCTTCTTGACGTGCTTGACGACCTTGTGGGCGACACGCTTCACGCGCTTGTAGACGCGTTTGACGTATCTCTTGACCTTTCTGACGCTGTCGGCGACGTACCGGACCGCCTTCCTGACGGCCCTCTTCGCCCGCTTCACCGCCTTCTTGACGGCGCGCTTGACCTTCTTGGCGGCCTTCTTGACGACCTTGGCGACCTTCTTGACCGCCTTCTTCGCCTTCTTGTAGACCGACTTGGCGGCCTTCTTGACCTTCTTGGTGACCTTCTTGAAGGCCTTCTTGATGGAGTCGAACCAGTGGCCCGTCGGGTCGACACCCGTCATCGGGTTGCCGTTCGCGTACGCGTACCGGTTGGCGTTCACCGAGTCGGGCAGCGGCGAGTTGCTCACCGTGTCCCGGCTGTTGAACTGGCCGGTCTGCGGCGAGTACCAGCGGGCGGCCATGTTGACCTTGGCCGTGGCCGGGTCGGTCCACCCCGACTGGTAGCCCAGCGCGCCGAGCATCGTCGAGGACTGGACCACCTTGCCGAACGGCGAGTACGTCGTCGACCCGGTCAGCGCCTCACCGGTCGCGGTGAACTGCGCCACCACGTCCGTGTGCAGGTCCGTCAGGGCCAGCACCGCCGTGGCGCCCGCCTTGACGCCGACGAGCGAGCCGTCCGCGTCGCGGCTGTACGCCGACACGCCGTCCGAGGCGACGTCGTTGCCGATGCCGCTGTACTGGAAGGAGTGGATCGACGCGCCGTCCTCCTGGGCGCCCAGCACCCGGTCGAGACCGTCGTAGGCGTAGGTGCGGTCGCCCTCCTGGATCACCCGGTTGAAGGCGTCCGCCTTCATCGTCGTGACGAGGCTGGCCTCGTCCGTCACCGAGCTCAGCGTGCCGCGCGCGGTGTACGTGTACGTGCTGTGGCCGTCCGACGTCAGGCGGTTCCGGGCGTCGTAGGTGTAGGTGTCGCCACCCACCCGGGTCCGGTTGCCGGACGCGTCGTAGCCGTAGACCTCCGTCGTCGTCCCGTTGTTCCAGGACGACAGGCGGTCGGCCCAGTCGTACGTGTACGTGTTGACGGAGGCGCCGGTGACGCCCGTGGTCGTCTTCGACGTCATGTTGTCGTTCTCGTCCCACCCGTAGGTGAAGGACGCGAGCGTCTTGCCCGTCGGGGACGTCAGCGTGTCGCTGGTGAGGCGCTGCAGCTTGTCGTATCCGAAGGAACGCTTCGCCTTGCCCGTCCCGTAGTCGACCGACCGGACGTTGTTGTTGACGTCGTAGTCGTACGTCGCCGTCGTGCCGGTGAGACCGTCGGTGGTCGTCTTCAGACGGCCGGCGGTGTCGTAGCCGAAGGTCGACGTGCCCGAGGCGTCCGTCCGCCGGGTCATCGCCCCGTCGCCGTTCCAGGCGAAGGACGAGGAGCCCGAGGGGCCGGTCGCGGACAGCAGCAGACCGCGGTCGTCGTAGGAGAAGGTGTTCTTCTCCGTGCCGAGGCCCGCGACCGCCGTGATCCGGTCGTCGGCGTCGTAGTCGTAGGTGTGGTCGACCGTGGCGGCCTCCGCACCCGTGCCCGACTGGCGCACCAGACGGCTCTTCACGTCGTACTCGTAGGAGACGGTCACGCCACCCGGCGAGCGCGCCTCCTTCAGCCGTCCGGCCTGGTCGTAGACCGCGGTGAACGTGCGGTCGGCCAGGCTCGGGTGCGTGGGCGTCGACGGCTCGATCGACGACTCCGGCAGACCCCAGGTGTTGTACGTGGTGATGAAGGGGTTGCCGCGGCCGTCGGTGAACCGCGTCTGGTTGCCCGCCGCGTCGTAGCCGAAGGTCGAGGTGATCGACTCGGTCGCGGAGACCGGCTCGACCGCCTTCGTGATCAGGCCCGAGGCGTCGTACGTGAAGGTCTTCGTGTGCTGACGGTAGTCCGTCACGGAGACCGGGTTGCCCATGCGGTCGTACGAGGTGCGGGCCGTCCGGAGCACGGCGCCCGTCGCGTCCAGGTCCTCCGTCTTCACCAGCTGGCCGAAGCCGTCGTACGTGTTGCGGGTGCTGGTGCCGTCGGGGTCGGTGGACAGCAGCGGCCGGCCGTCCATGTCGTACGTGAAGCGGGAGACGTTCCCGGCGGCGTCGGTGACCTCCGTCATCTCGCCCAGCGCGTTGTACTTGTACGACTCGGTCACGCCGTTCGGCGAGACCACGCGGGACAGCTCGCCGCCCGGCGCGTCGTACTCGTTGATCGCGGTGTAGGCGCGCTCCGTGGGCTGGCGCACGATGTCCGTGCTGGTCAGCTCACGGCCGAGGTAGTCGTAGGTGCTCTCCTGCCGGGCGCCGTTCGGCCGGGTGGCCGAGAGCTGGTCGCCGTTGGTGTCGTAGGTGTACTTGGTGGTGCCGCCGCCGGGCTCGGTGACCGAGGCCAGGTCGCCCAGCTGCGTGTAGGTGTACGTGGTGCGGTTGCCGAGCGGGTCGACCTCGGCGGTGACCTGCCCGAGCTCGTTGTACTCGTTGTAGGACGTGGCCCTGACCGGCGTCGTGGCGCCCGGCGCCAGGTACTCCGGCGTGGTGACCGAGGCCTCCTGGCCCTCGGCGTCGTACGCCGTCGTCGTGACGTTGCCGAGCGGGTCCGCCACCTCGGTGGCCTCGCCGAAGGTGTTGTACCCGGTCATCGTGACGGGCCGGACGGAGACCGGGGTCCCGCCGTTCTGCTCCGTCATCACGGCCGGCTCGGTGATCGACGTCTGCTGGCCGATCTCGTCGTACCCGTAGTCGGTGACGTTGCCCGCGGTGTCCGTCTGGGACACCGGCAGACCGCGCTGGTCCAGCTTCCAGGACGTCGTGCGGACGCTGCTGCCCGCGGCCGGGAGCGTGCCGCCCTTGACCGCGGCGACCTGGGCCGCCGTGAGCGCCTCGGAGTAGACCTGGACGTCGTCCAGGCCGCCGAGGTGGTTCTCCGCGTAGGCGCCCTTGTACCAGCGGCGGCCGAGCTGGAGCGGGCCGGTGGCCTCCCACGGCGTGCCGAAGGTGGCGGCCGTGCCGCTCTCGGTGCCGTTCACGTACAGGCGCAGCTTGGCGGTCGCCTGGTCGTACACGCCGACCAGGTGCGTCCACGTGTTGACCGCGACCGCGGCCGTGCCCGAGGACACCCGCACGATCGCCGGGTCGTACGTGTCGGTCGCGTGCCGGTTGAACGTCCAGCCGTAGGCCGTCGAGTAGTACAGCTGGAAGCCGGAGGCCTCCTCGCCGTCCTGCGCGACGAAGGTCCGGTTGGCCGCCGTCGACGACAGCTTGACCCAGGCGGAGACGGTGAAGCTGCCCGCGGTGTTCACCACGGGGCCGGTCGTCTGCGCCCACGAATTGGCGTCACCGTCGAAGGCGGCGCTGCCGCTCCGGTCGGTGTTCCAGTGCATGCCGGTGCCGTGGCTGCCGGTGTTGTTCGCGCCGGAGGAGTCCGCGAGGCCGTAGCCCGTGGTCTCGTCCAGCTTGTAACGGGCCACCGGGGCCGTGGTGCCGTCGTGCGTGGTGCTGCCCGTGATGTTGCCCAGGGCGTCGTACCGGGTGTCCGTGGTGGACACGTCGCCCGTCGCCGGGTCCCGGTCCGTCTCCGTCACCACGTTGTCGTCGGGGTCGTAGGAGACCGTCGTCGTCCGGCCGAGGCCGTTCGGGTCGAGGATCTCCGAGACCGTGCGGTCGGCCGCGTCCACCGTGAAGGCGGTGCGCGTCTGGCCGTCGTTGGTGACCTGCTCGATCAGGTTGCCGGCGGCGTCGTAGGTGTTCGCCTGCTCCGTGAAGGACGCGCCGGTCTTCGGGTCCTTGCGGACCACGGTGGCCGACAGGCCGTCGTCGGTGTAGGTGTACGCCGTCTGCCAGCCCATCGAGTCGGTGATCGACGCGAGGCGGCCGGCCGGGTCGTAGGCCCGGGACTCCTGGACGAGGGTCGTCGGGGCCGACGGGGCGAACGGGTCGCCGGTGTGGTTCAGCAGGCTGGTGACGAGGGGCCGGCCCTCGCCGTCGAAGGTGTAGGTGTTGACGTTCCCCGCGGGGTCGGTCTCCTTCACCTTGTTGCCGTAGGCGTCGTACTCGAACGACGTGGTGTCGCCGCCCGGGTCCGTCCTGGTCGCCAGCAGGTTGTTCGCGTTGTACGTCATGGACGTGACGCGGGCCGTGTCGCCGCCGGTGAGGTCGGTGACCGTCTGGGACAGGATGTTGCCGTCCGGGTCGTACGCCGTGGTGGTCTTCGCCTGGTGCTTCGCGCCCGTCACCCGGTTGGTGACGGCCGGCGTCGTCTCGGTGAGGACCTGGTCGTTCTTGTCGTACGTCTGGGTCGTGACGAGACCGGCCGGGTTGGCGTCCGAGATCTCCTTCCTGCTGATCTCACGACCGAGGTTGTCGTACGTGTACTGCACCTTGGCGCCGTTGGCGTCGGTGACCTGGGCCAGGTCGCCGTTGGCGTAGTAGTGGTACGAGGTCTTCCGGCCGCCCGGCGTGGTGACCGTGGCCACCAGGCCCGCCGGCGTCACCGCCGTGCCGCCCTCGAACGCCGGGGTGGTGGCGGTCGTGTACGTCGTGGTCGCCGTCCGGCCGTTCGGGTGACCGGCCACCGGGGGCGTGGTCACCGACAGCAGGTTGCCGGCCGTGTCGTACGCGTAGCTCGTCAGGTACGCGTTGTCCGCCGGGCCCGAGGAACGGCCGTCGCGCTCGGTGAGCAGCAGGTCGTTGCGCAGGTCCATCGGCGGGAACGCCGTGGTCGCGTCCGGGTAGTACGTGAAGTACTCCGTCGAGCACTTGCCGGCGGCCGTGTTCTGGCAGGTGGTCTGGGAGACCGCGTTGCCGCGCACGTCGTGGCCGGTGATCGAGCGGTTGCCGTTGGCGTCCGTGATGGTGTGCAGGAAGCCGCCGGTGTCGTACCCGTAGGTGGTGCGGGCGCCCTCGGTGTCGATCGCGGCGAGCAGGCGGTTGCCCATCTCCGCGTCGTACACGTAGGTGAGGGTGCGGTCCGTCGGGTCGGTCAGCTTCACCGTCTTGACCGGGGCGATGCCGGAGGACGCCTTGTAGGCCGACCAGTGCGCCGCCACGTCCGCCTCGGTCAGGCCCTTGGAGTGGACCGCGACCTCGGCGAGGGAGCCGGTGAAGTAGGAGACGTCGCCCGGGGAGCTGTACCACTTGGAGAAGCCCGCGCCGAGGAACGTCCGGGACGTCGTCTGGTCGTTCGGGGCGCCGGTGCAGGTGCCCTGCTTCACTCCGTCCAGGTACAGCGTCTGCGTGGTGCCGGTGGCCGACAGGACGGCGTGGTGCCACGTGTCGTCCGTCACCGTGCCGGTGGAGCCGAGCGTGGCGGTGCCGTTGCAGGTGCTGCTCCACCAGTGGCCGTGCAGCTTGTTGTCGGCGCCGACGTAGAGCAGGTCGCTCCAGCTTCCGGTGACGCCGCCGGGGTTGTTCGGGGCGACGCTCTGGTCGCTCATGATCACGCCCGGCTCGGCCGTCTTGAACCACAGCTCGACCGAGCGGTCGGGCTTGGCGTGCAACGGGCCGTACGGGATCTCCACGAAGGAGGTGGACCCGTCGAAGGTCGCCGCGCTCACGTCGTCCGGGCCGAAGGGGCCCTCGGTGCCCTGGACGACGTTGTTGTACGTGCCGAAGCCCGTGTTGACCTGGTTCGCGGCCTGCGCCGCGCCCTGGGTGTCGTCCAGCCGCCAGTAGCCGGCCGGGGCGGAGCCCATGACGGCGGAGCGGTAGACCTGGGACGAGCCGGTGATGGTCGGCGGGTTCAGCTTCCAGGTGCCGCCGTTGCCGTCGGTGGCCTGGAGGACGCGGTCGTCGGTGGTGTCGTAGACGACCGACGCCTGGGTCTTCAGCCCCGGCGTGGTGATCTTGTTCAGCAGTCCGGCGGACCGCTTGGCGGTGTCGTACTGGTTCTTGATCACGTCGGCCGCGAGCGGCTCGGAGTAGATCGCGACCTCGGCCATCTGGCCGTTGAAGTGCCCGAGCTGGTCGTTCGGGTTCATCGCCGGCCAGCCCTGCGTGTTCACGCCGGCGCCGAGGGAGATGTACGGCTGCGCCCAGTCGTTGATGGTGCCCGACAGGGAGCCGACGGCGGCGCCGTCGAGGTACAGCGTCTGGCTGTTGGCGACACCGGTCAGGACGGCGTTGTGCCACTGCCCGTCGGTGACGGTCGGGGTGGACGTGATCGTCGTCATGCAGCCGGGCGACATCGCCAGGCAGCCGCGCAGCTTGCCGTCCGTGCCGACGTAGACCGCGGGGGTGTTCTTCTTCGTGTTGGCGACCGGGTTCGGGTCGCTGAGCGGCTTGTCGCCGTAGTAGAAGAGGACGCCGCCGGCGGTGGTCGTCCTGAACCACAGGGAGACGGTCGTGTACGAGGGCGTGGCGCCCGGCGCGGCCGGCATCTCGACGTACGAGGTGGTGCCGTTGAACGTGGCCGCCTTCTGGGTGGAGCCGGCGAGGGGGCCCGTGCCGCCGAGCGTCACGTTCTTGTACGTGCCGTTGTACTGGCCCTGGTTGGCGTCGATGGCGTCCTTCGCCACCGTGCCGGAGGTCTCGCCGAGCCGCCAGTACGCGAACGGGTCGGCGTCCAGGACCGTGGTGCGGTAATGGTTGCCGGTCGCGTAGGTGTACGTGGTGCACTTCGACCAGTCGGCCGGCGGGCACACCTTGGCCAGCTGGTCGCCGGTGTAGGTGTACTGCCAGGTCTGGACCGTGTTCGGGTCCCCGGCGGTGGCCGGGTCGGTGAAGACGGTCTGGACGTGCCAGGCGGAGGCGGTGGCGGGCTGGTACCAGGTGAAGCCCAGGTTCCGCTTGGACGTGACGTTGGTGATCCTCGTCAGACGCTTGTTGGCGTCGTAGGTGAAGGTCTCCGTCCGGCCGGCGTAGTCCTTGATGGCGGTCAGCGCGTAGGTGCCGGCCTTCGTGGTCGCCTGCTTGAAGGCGTACTCCGTGAAGTCCTTGTCCGTGAGCGTGTATCCGCCGGTGACGGCGGCCAGGCGCGCGTAACGGCCCAGCGGGGGCACGAAGGTGCCGTCCGTGTTGCGGCCGAAGGCGACCTGCTCGCCACCCGGATAGGTGATGATCACGCTGGTGACGGTGCCGGCGGCGTCCTTGACCTCGACGGCCTTCATGTCGACGATCGTCGACCAGCCGGCGCCGAACGCGGAGTCCACGCGCGGGTCGAGGCTGTTGTAGGACCGGTCGATCTCCAGGGACGGGCCGATGACCGGCACGTCGGCGTCGGTGTCCTCGGTGGTGTAGTTGCCGTCCGAGGGGTCGAACTCGTGGCCGTCGGTGTTCATCGACAGGCCGGAGGTGACGGGCGGCTGCGGCACGGCCGTGGTGAAGCCGCTGCTCTCCACGACGGCGGAGGTGCCGTCGCTCGCCTCCACGTACCAGGTGTAGTTCTCCGACCACTTCAGCTTGCCCGCGGGCACCTTCCAGCTGCCCTTGGTGAGGGCCGCGGAGGCGGCCACCAGGGCGTTGGTGTCGGCGTCGTAGACCTCGAAGGTGTACGAGAGCGGGTTCGGGCCGTTGTCGGCGTCGCTCGCGTAGGCGAGGAGCTCCGGCTGGAGGGTGTTGGCCTGGAAGTTCTGCGGCGGGTACTGGGCGTTGATCTGCGGCGCCGTGTTCGGCGTGTAGGTCAGCACCAGGGCCGGGCGGTAGCCGGCGGTCGCCGAGTTGTCCGAGTGGAACTTCTTCCAGTGCAGGTTGTCACCGGTCGGCGCGGTGAGGGCGAGGCCGTGGTTGGCCGCGCCGGCGGCGACGTTGTTGAACCACGTCGTGCCGAGCGTGACCGGCATCTTGACGCCGACGCTCGCCGAGCCGGAGCTGTTCGAGCAGGAGGCGCCGGGGGCCGGGGAGGCCGAGCCGATCGCCGCGCCGAAGGCCGGGCCGGGGTAGGAGGTGACGCCGGAGGGCGTCCACGCCTGGGTGACCGGGTGGACCGAGAACGACTGCGCCGAGCAGGTCGAGGACCACAGGGCGTAGACGTTCAGGGTGGCGGCCGTGACCCGCTGCCCGGCGAGCGCGGTGCCCAGCGAGCTGAACTGCAGGAACGAGTTGGTCTTGTTGGTGCCCGCGTCGTACGAGCCGACCTTGATCTGCGTCTCGGTGGAGTGGTCCCCGCCGATGGTGTTCTGCGTGTACGTCGAGTTCGACGCGGTGACGGTCGGGTCGACGGTCACCGGGTAGACGCGGGCCGGGTCGTCGAGCCAGGCGCGGTCGGCGGTCATCCGCAGGGCGGGCTCGCCGTCGACGGTGACGAGCTCGTAGGAGACGTTCCGCGACTGGGCGGCGTCACCGGAGCGCGGGTCGACCTTGGAGTCCTCCATGTACGCGTGCGGGATGGTCGCGGCGACCTTCCCGTCGGCGTCGGTGAACTCGACGTCGCCGTCCGCGGCGATCCGGGGGGTGAGCCCCTTCACGGCCAGGGGGAAGGTCCAGGAGTTCGCGGCCCGCGGGGAGCGCAGGACGACGTTCTCCTTGAAGCCCTCGGCGAGCGGGACGAGCTGGACGTCGGTCTCGGGCAGCACGCCCGCGTAGGTGACGGTGCCGTTCGCGTCGACGACCGGCTCCGTCCCGGCCGCGCCGAGCAGGGCGTAGGCCAGGGAGCGGCCCTTGCCGAAGTCGACGGAGGCGAGCGCCTCGTCGGCGGCGGTCGGCGCGAACTCGACGTCGAGGGAGTTGGCCGTCTGCTGGAGGCGTCCGTCCTTGTCCTCGGTCAGGCGCGTGTCGATCGGCTTCCAGGTGCCGTCGGCCGCCTTGTAGTTGGTCCGGCCGGTGTAGTGGCGGACGCTGATGGAGCCGTCGGCGTTGACGTAGTGGTCGGAGGTCGCCGTGGACTTCTTCGCGTCGCGCTTGCTGGTGCGCTCGTCGAAGCTCTTGGCGTTGCCCGGCGCCTTGCCGGTGCGGACCTCCTCCGGGGTGACGGTCTTCCGTGCGAAGGGCGCGAGTTCGCCCTTGCCCTTGCCCGGCTTGCGGCCGGCGCCGCCCTCGGCGCTGGTGGCCTCGGCGCTCGCCTTGTGGCTCTTGCCGCGGGCGGTTCCGCCCTGCTGGTCGGGGGTGTCGAGGGGATCGTCGCTCTTCAGCCACTTCCACAGGCCCGAGAGGGACATCTCGGGCATGCGGACCGGTTCGAGGACGGCTCCGGTGGCCATCGCCGTCTCGGTGGTGAGCATCAGGAAGAACGCGATGAGTGTGGAAAGAGCCGTAGCCCTCAGCCTGCGTCTACCGGTTTTGCCCGGTGGGAAGAGGCGAGGGCTACGGACCCGGCGTATCTGCATGGGTCAGCCTTTGCTTATGCGTCGCTTACGAAGCTCCGCGAGCTTTCCCGATGACCGTTCGCCCGTTCGCACCAGGGGTGGTGTTTTTACTTTTCCTTTAGAAACCGGAGGGAACCCGTCCGGCAACGGGCGCCTCTGTCGGCATCCGCGGCTTCCCTGCCCGGACGGGCGATACGTCCTGGCGCCCCGTCAGTCCTCCCGCGCGAACCGCTCCACGGCGGCCGCGACCTCGTCACCGGCCTTCGCCCCGGCCGCGATCCGCGTCACGTTCTCCGGCGCGTCACCGGAACCGGAACCGGAACCCGGGCCGCCGTCCCCGACGACCACGAACCGGACGTCGGGGTGCCGCGGGGCGGCCTCCGCCGCCACGGCCGCCTGGGCCGGGCCGGAGGCCACGACGACCTCGCAGTCGCGCTGCACCAGGCCGTTGAGGAACGGCCGCGCGTTCGCCGCCGTCTGCTCCCCCGTCACCGGCACGTACGTCACCCGCGTCCGCCCGTCCCCGGAGGCGCGCTGCATGCCCTCCCACAGGGGCGCGGCGGGCGCGCCCGACACGATGCCCTTCTCGTCCGTCAGGAGGCAGGCGTCCCGGTCCTCGTAGATCCGGGCCCGGGCGTCCGGCGGCGTGCCCTTCTCCCCGCCGGTGCCGGCGAACAGCCAGGCGGCGAGGAGGCCGACCGCCACGACCAGCACCGAGCCGACCGCCCAGCCGGCCCGGCCGCGCAGCGCCCCGGCCGCCGCCGCGAGCACGTCGGGCACGGTGGAGCGGGGCGCGGTCTTCCGGGCGCGGGTGCGCCACGTACGCCTGGTCTTCACTCGCCCCGCCCCTTCCCGGCGCCGCGCGCGAGCAGGACGTGCCCGGCCGCGCCGACCGTGGAGAGGGCGAGGAGCGTCAGGTCCAGGAGGAAGGCGCCGCCGGTGGTCTCGACCGGGGTCAGCGCGATCTGGAAGCACCAGGCGACCGAGACGGCGGTGAGGAGGAGCGCCGCCAGCCAGTCCGCGCGGGTCCCCCGGTACAGGGCGAGCACCAGCGCCGGCACGCAGCCGAGGACGCCGAGGCTGAGCACCGGCACGGCGGCCAGCAGCATCCGGGCGGGCAGCCGGGGCACCCCTTCGCGGCGCGGGACGGCGCCCTTCTCCAGGACGACGGACTGGTTCACGGTCGGGGCCTTTCGGGGTGACGGGTGCGACCGGGGTTGCACATGCGTACGACAGGGGACGCCGTACGGTACAGCCCCCGGCCCGAAGATCGCCCCGCGGGTCCGCGGAACCGCGGCCCGGACCGGCCGGCGCCCGGTCAGGAGACCCGGTGGCGCACCCACACGTTGGGCTCGACGTACACCGCGTACCCGCGCGCGGCCTCGCAGTGGACGGGCACCAGGGCGCCGGGGACCTCGACCGCCCCGTCGGCGTCGAAGGGCAGCCCGGTCCACCGCCGCCACTGCTCCAGGGAGCCGGAGACCGTCATCGACGCGGGTGCGACCCGCTCGATCCGGCCGCCCGCGCGGACGTGCACGCGCAGCCACGGGTCGTGCGGCAGCCCGTCGGACTCCCGGGTCCGGAAGGCGTACTCGTGGATGGAGGCGCCGGCCTCCAGGTGCTTGCCGTTGGGGCGGACCGGGGCGACGAGCTCGGAGAAGCCGAGCCGGCGGACGTTCTCCCGCATCGCGGCGAGCATCCGGTGCGAGACGCCCCGGCCGAGGAAGCCGGTGTCGACGGTGATCTCGATGGCGCTGACCGTGTCGGGCGTCCTGCCGTGCCGCAGGTCCGAGAAGGCCCACAGCAGCACCTCGTCCCAGCCCCGGTCGGGCAGCTCCCGCCGTCCCTCCGCGTCCCGCAGGAAGGGCACGGAGAAGCCGCGGGCGACGACCGTGCCGTCCGGGTCGGTGGCGACGAGGACGTACTCGGGGAAGTCCCGCACGATCCGGCCCATGTGCGACCAGCCGACGGGGTCGTACATCATGAACTCCGGCCAGAGGTCCTTCATGGACCACATCGGCCCTTCGAGTGCGGGCCGCTCGGCGAGCGTGGTGATCGTCAGTTCCTGGTCCATGCCCGCAGGCTAGGGTGCCGCCCACCGCCCGCCAACCGATTATCCGACCGCCTCAGCCGCACTGCCGGAGCATCGCCTCCTTGTCCGCGGGGGTGACGGGCAGCGCGTACTTCCTCGCCACCTGGGCGAAGCGGACCGCGTAGGCGCAGCGGACGTCCTTCGCGGGCGGCAGCCAGGTCGCCGGACCGGAGTCGCCCTTGGCGGAGTTGGCCCGGCCCTGGACCGGGAGCAGGTTCAGCGGGTCGTTGGCGAGCTGCTGGCGCTTGCTCCGCGACCAGCGCGAGGAGCCCATCTGCCAGCTGTACGAGAGCGGGACGACGTGGTCGATCTGGATCTCGGCGGCCTTCTTCTTGCTCCAGTCGATGGTGGTGCCCGTGTACGGGTCGGACAGCCGCATCGAGGCCACCACGCAGTTCGAACCGGGCCGGTACTGGAGGTCGTGGCCGTCGCGGCGGAGCAGGTCGTTGCGGGTGTCGCAGCCGTTGCGGGCGAACGGCACGCCGTCGGCCTTGTCCATCCAGGCGTAGCCGAACGCGTCCCGGTCGTACCCGGTCTTCGTCCCGCGCCCCTTGGTGGCGAGCCCGTCGATCAGCGCCCGCGCCCGCGCCCGCTCGTCCTCCGTCACCGGGCCGAGGCCGGCCCGGACGCCGTTCGGGTTGTCCAGGGGGCTCGTGCCGGGGACGGAGGGGGCGCCGGAGGAGCATCCGGAGAGGACCGGGAGGAGGGCGAAGCCGGCGAGCGCGGCGGCGGAGAGCAGCTTCCGAGGTATCGACACGGAGGAATCGTAGGCACAAAAGCCCTGATAATGATCGTTTCTGCGGCCGGTGGGGCGAGGGTGTCAGACCTTCCCGATCCCCAGGGTGTTGTCGGCGGGCAGCAGGCCCGAGCCGATCGCGGCGAGCCAGGGCCCGCCGAGCAGGTCGGCGAGCCGGGCGGTGGCCCCGTCGCCGAGGGCGGCCCAGGGCGCGGCGGCGAGTTCGTCCGTCCGCCGCTCGATCCCGGCGCGCAGCTCCCGCCCGGCCGGGGTGGCGGCGCCGCCGGCGTCCACCAGCCCCCGCCCGGCCAGCCGTTCCCGTCCGGCGGCCCACTCCTCCGCCGTCCACCCCCGGCTCGCGAAGACCGCCTCGGGCGCGGCCCCGACCGCCGCGAACGACACCAGCGCCTCGACCGGGTCGAGTCCGGCGGCGAGCAGCGCGGCGACGTGCCCGTCCCCCCGGTGCTCGCGCAGCAGGGTCGCGGCCTGCCAGAGGACGAGGTGCGGCTCGTCGGCCCAGGGCAGTTCGGCGTGGGCGGCGGCGAGCGGCCGGCCGGCCGTGCCGGCGGCCTCGGCGGCGCGCCGCGCGAGCCCGGCGGCCTCCCGGACCCCGGTCACGTCGAACAGCCCCCGGTACGTCCGGTCCACCGCGCGCAGCCGCGCCGCGAGCACCTCGGCGGGCGCGGCGACCTCCCAGGCGGCGGGGACGTGCCGGCCGACCATGGCGGGGCTGAAGCTGTAGAAGGCGGAGGCGACCCGGGCGGCGCCCACGGCGCCGAGCGGCGCGGCCCGCCAGGCGAAGTAGGAGGGCCAGCGCTCCTCGGTGCCGTACCCGAGCGCGGCGGCCTCCGCGAAGGACTCGGGGGCGTAGTAGTGCAGGGCGTGGAGCGGTTCGAGCAGGTGCCACATCTGTCGTGTGCGAGCGGTGTCCACGGGGGCCTCCCGGCGGCGGGCGCGAATCTGTCCACTGACAAGATTGCGCGCGCGCCGGGAGACTTGTCAATGACTAGACGCTGGCTAGGCTGCCCCCATGACGACCGGGAGAACGAAGCGGAGCTCGTACCACCACGGCGACCTGCGGCAGGCGGTCCTGTCGGCGGCCCTGGAGGCGATCGCGGCGGACGGCCCCGGCGCGCTGAGCCTGCGCGACCTGGCCCGCCGCGCCGGCGTCTCCCACGCGGCCCCCGCCCACCACTTCGGCGACCGCGCCGGCCTCCTGACCGCCATCGCCGCCCAGGGCTTCGGCCTGCTCGCCGACGCCCTGGCGGGCGGCACCACCCTGGCGGACCGGGGCCGGCGCTACGTCCGCTTCGCGGCGGACCACCCGGCCCACTTCGCGGTCATGTTCGCCCCGGACCTGCTGCGCCCCGACGACCCGGAGCTGACGGCGGCCCGCGCCCGCGCCTCCGCCGAACTCCGCGCGGGCGTCGCCGGCCTCCCCGGCCGCGACCCCCGCGCCACCGGCATCGCCGCCTGGTCCCTGGCCCACGGCTTCGCCACCCTGTACCTCACGCACAACGTGGACGAAGCCGTCGGCGGCGCCTCGCCGGAGGAGTACTTCGACCGCCTGACCGGCTTCCTCGCGGACTCCGGGGACTGACCCTCAGTCCAGGATCGTCGTCAGGAACTCCCCGGTCCACGCCAGCAGTTCCCGCCCGACGAGCGGCTTCCCGCCGATCGGACGGGTCGCCGGGCGCGGCACCAGGATCTGGTGGACGGCCGGCTTGATCACCGACTTGGGGTGGAGGCGCTTGAGCCGCAGCTCCTGCGACTCGCGCAACTCCACCGGCGCGAAGCGGATGTTGGGCCCCTGGAGGACGATCTCGGCCACCCCGCAGGCTCGGGCCAGCATCCGCAGGCCCGCCACCAGGAGCAGGTTCTCCACCGGCTCCGGCAGCTTGCCGTAGCGGTCGGTGAGCTCCTCCCGCACCGCCTTGACGTCCTCCTCCGAGTTCGCGGAGGCGATCGCGCGGTACGCCTGGAGCCGCAGCCGCTCGCCGGGCGCGTAGTCGTGCGGGACGTGCGCGTCGACCGGCAGCTCGATCTTGACCTCCAGCGGCGGCTCCTCCTCCGCGCCGCCGGACTCCAGCGCCTTGCGGTAGTCCGCCACCGCCTCGCCCACCATCCGGACGTACAGGTCGAAGCCGACGCCCGCGATGTGACCGGACTGCTCGCCGCCGAGCAGGTTGCCCGCGCCGCGGATCTCCAGGTCCTTCATCGCCACGTACATGCCCGCGCCCATCTCGGTGTGCTGGGCGATCGTCGCGAGCCGCTCGTGCGCGGTCTCCGTGAGCGGCTTCTCCGGCGGGTAGAGGAAGTACGCGTAGCCGCGCTCGCGGCCCCGGCCGACCCGGCCCCGCAGCTGGTGGAGCTGGCTGAGACCGAAGTTGTCGCCGCGCTCGACGATGAGGGTGTTGGCGTTGGAGATGTCGATGCCGGACTCGACGATCGTCGTCGAGACGAGCACGTCGAACTTCTTCTCCCAGAAGTCGACGACCACCTGCTCCAGCGCGGACTCCGACATCTGCCCGTGCGCCGTCGCGATCCGCGCCTCGGGCACGATCTCCCGCAGCCGCGCCGCCGCCCGGTCGATCGAGTCCACCCGGTTGTGGATGTAGAAGACCTGGCCCTCGCGCAGCAGTTCGCGGCGGATCGCCGCCCCGATCTGCTTCTCCTCGTAGGGGCCGACGAAGGTGAGGACCGGGTGCCGCTCCTCCGGCGGGGTGGTGATCGTGGACATCTCGCGGATGCCGGTGACCGCCATCTCCAGGGTGCGCGGGATGGGGGTCGCGGACATCGTCAGGACGTCGACGTTGGCGCGGAGCTTCTTCAGCTGCTCCTTGTGCTCGACGCCGAAGCGCTGCTCCTCGTCGACGATGACCAGGCCCAGGTCCTTGAACTTCGTCTCGGACGAGAAGAGGCGGTGGGTGCCGATGACGACGTCGACCGAGCCCTCCTTGAGCCCCTCCAGGGTCGCCTTCGCCTCCGTGTCCGTCTGGAAGCGGGAGAGCGCGCGGACCTTCACCGGGAACTGCGCGTACCGCTCGGAGAAGGTGCCGTAGTGCTGCTGGACGAGGAGCGTCGTCGGCACCAGGACCGCGACCTGCTTGCCGTCCTGCACCGCCTTGAAGGCGGCCCGGACCGCGATCTCCGTCTTGCCGTAGCCGACGTCGCCGCAGATCAGCCGGTCCATCGGGACCGTCTTCTCCATGTCCTCCTTGACCTCGGCGATCGTGGACAGCTGGTCGGGGGTCTCCGCGTACGGGAAGGCATCCTCCAGCTCCCGCTGCCACGGGGTGTCCGGGCCGAAGGCGTGACCGGGGGCCGCCATCCGGGCCGAGTACAGCTTGATCAGGTCGGCGGCGATCTCCTTGACCGCCTTCTTCGCCCGCTGCTTCGTCTTCGTCCAGTCCGCGCCGCCCAGCCGGTGCAGGGTGGGCGCCTCGCCGCCGACGTACTTGGTGACCTGCTCCAGCTGGTCGGTGGGGATGTAGAGGCGGTCGCCGGGCTGGCCGCGCTTGGCGGGGGCGTACTCGACGAGCAGGTACTCGCGGGTCGCGCCCTGCACCGTGCGCTGCACCATCTCCAGGTAGCGGCCCACGCCGTGCTGCTCGTGCACGATGTAGTCGCCCGCCTCCAGGGTGAGCGGGTCGATCGTCTTGCGCCGCTTGGCGGGCATCCGCTGCCCGTCCTTGCCCGCCGCCTTCTGGCCGGACAGGTCGGTCTCGGTCAGCACCGCGAGCTTCAGCGCCGGGTCCACGAAGCCGTGGTCGATCGCGCCGCACGCCACGTGCACGAGGGCCGGGTCAACGTCCGCCAGGTCGGCCGTCAGCCGGGCCGGGACGCCCTCGCCGCCCAGCACCTCGACCGTGCGGGAGGCGGGGCCGTGCGCCTCCGTCACGTACACCGTCCGCCAGCCGTCGGCCAGCCAGCCCTTGGTGTCGGCGAGCGCGCGGGCCGTGTCGCCGCGGTACGCCTCCGGGGCGTGCATGCCCAGCACGAGCGTGTCGCCGTCCGCGTCGGACTCGGCGCCGGCCGCGAAGGGCGACACCGACCACCACATCATCCCGAGCTCCCGCGCCCGGTCCCGCACGTCCGCGATCCCCCACAGGGAGGCGGCGCCGACGTCGATCGGCGCCTCGCCGCCGCCGGCCGTCGCCGCCCACGAGGCCTGGAGGAACTCCTGGCTGGTGGCGACGAGGTCGGCGGCCCGGGTCCGGACCCGCTCGGGGTCGCAGACGACGGCCATCGACCCGGCCGGCAGGACGTCGAGCAGCAGCTCCATGTCGTCGACGAGGACCGGCGCCAGGGACTCCATGCCCTCGACGGCGATCCCCTCGGCGATCCTGTTCAGCATCTCGCCGAGCTCCGGGTGCTCCTCGGCGAGGGCCGCGGCCCTCCCCCGCACCTCGTCCGTCAGCAGCAGCTCGCGGCAGGGCGGCGCCCACAGGCCGTGCTCGGCCACCTCCAGGGAGCGCTGGTCGGCGACCTTGAAGTAGCGGATCTCCTCGACCTCGTCGCCCCAGAACTCGATCCGGAGCGGATGCTCCTCGGTCGGCGGGAAGACGTCCAGGATGCCGCCGCGGACCGCGAACTCGCCGCGCTTCTCCACCAGTTCCACCCGGGAGTACGCGGCGGCCGCGAGCCCCTCGACGACCTCCCCCAGGTCCGCCGTCCGCCCGCTGCGCAGGGCCACCGGCTCCAGGTCCCCCAACCCCTTCACCTGCGGCTGGAGGACGGAACGGACCGGGGCGACGACGACGGAGACCGGCCCGGCGGCCGGGTCGTCCGCGCTGGGGTGCGCGAGCCGGCGCAGCACGGCCAGGCGGCGGCCCACGGTGTCGGAGCGCGGCGAGAGCCGCTCGTGCGGCAGGGTCTCCCAGGAGGGGTACTCGACGACGGAGTCCGGGTCGAGCAGGGAGCGCAGCGCCGCCGCCAGGTCCTCGGCCTCCCGGCCGGTCGCCGTCACCGCGAGCACCGGCCGCCCCGAGTCCCGGGCCAGCGCGGCCACGGCGAAGGGGCGGGCGGCGGCGGGCCCGACCAGGTCCACGTGCGGGCGGTGCCCGTCGGAGGCGGCCGTCACCGCCTCCGCGAGGGCCGCGTCCTTGACGACGAGGTCGAGCAGACCGTGCAGGCTCATCGGAGCTTCCATTCCGGTACGTACGAGGGTGAACGAACAAAGCGGACAACGCGAACGGCCCGACACGTCGCACGGGCCGGGGCCTCCACCCTACGACGCCGGGCCGACACCGGCGCGGGGGATCGCCCTCACCCTCCCGGGTGACCGGGCCACCCGGGAGGGTGAGGGAGGTGGCGGCCGATCGGGCGACCCCGATACCCTTAGTCCGGCGCTTAGTCCACTTAGCCGTGAGAGGCCGCGATGGAAGCAGCCCGGCAGTACAACGTCCACGACGCGAAGACCCACTTCTCCAAGATCCTGGAGGCGGTGGCCACCGGCGAGGAGGTGATCATCAGCAAGGCCGGCGAGCCGGTCGCGAAGGTGGTCCCCCTCAGGGGGAAGGTCCGGCGCACCGCGCGGGGCTCCCTCACGGAGCCCGTCGTCCTCCACGACGACTTCGACGACATCTCCGACGACCCCGGCTTCGCCGAGGCGTTCGGGCTCGGCGGCACGGAGGACGACCCCGAGTGAAACTGCTCGTCGACACGCACGTCGCCCTCTGGTGGCTGCTGGACTCCCCGCGGCTGACCGGCGAGATCAAGGACCTCCTCGACACCGAGGAGCACGCCTACCTCAGCGCGGTCACCCCGTGGGAGATCGCCGTCAAGCAGGCCCTGGGCAAGCTCGAAGGCCCGGCCGACCTCCCGGAGCGGGCGGCGAACTCCCAGCTCCGGAACCTGCCCGTGACCGGACGGCACGGCATCGCCGCCGGTCGGCTCCCCCACCACCACCGCGACCCCTTCGACCGCATACTGATCGCCCAGGCGCGCGCCGAAGGGCTGACGCTCGTCACCCGGGACAAGAACATCCCCCTCTACGACGTGCCGGTGCTGTCCGTCTGAGCAGCCGTACGGCCCCGGCGCGCACCCCCGCGCCGGGGCCGTACCCGTACCACCGCTCCCGCTACTCGCTCGCGATCGCGTTCAGGACGTTCATCCGTCCCGCGCGGAACGCGGGGACCAGCGCCGCGAAGAGGCCCACGAAGGCCGAACCGGCGAAGACCGCGAGGATCGTCGGCCAGGGGATCTCCAGGACGCCCAGGCCCTCCAGGGCGAGGAGCTTCTGGGCGGCCGTGCCCCAGCCCATGCCGAGGCCGAGGCCCAGCAGGGCGCCGAAGAGCGCGATGACCACCGACTCCAGGCGGATCATGCGGCGCAGCTGGCGGCGCGAGAGGCCGATCGCCCGCATGAGGCCGATCTCGCGGGTGCGCTCGACCACCGACAGGGCCAGGGTGTTCACCACGCCGAGGACCGCGACGACGATCGCCAGCGCCAGCAGGCCGTACACGATGTTCAGGAGCTGGCTCACCTGGTCCTGGAGGGCCTTCTTGTAGTCGGCCTGGTCGGCCACCTTGTACTGCGGGTACGGGGCGAGGGCCGTCTTGAGGGCCTCGTACGCCGCGTCCTCCTGCCCGTCCTCCGCGCTCGCGAGCAGCAGCGAGCTGGCCGGCATCCGGTCGGCGGGCACGTGGGCGCGGGCGGTGGAGACGTTCGTGTACATGGCGCCGTTGTCGACGTTCCCGGTGTCCGCCGTGATCGCCGCGACCCTCAGCTTCGCCGTCGAGCCGCCCTCGAAGGCGACCGCGAGGGTGTCGCCGACCTTCACGCCGTGCGCCGTCGCGTAGTCGCTGCCGACGGACATCGCGCCGGGGGCGTAGGCGCCCGCCAGGTCACCGGCGGTGACCTCGCGCTTCAGGTCCCGCTGGTAGGACGGCTCGGTGGCCGCCACCCACTCCTTCGAGACGGCGCCGCTCGGGTCGGTGATCCGCGCGTCGACGGGGCGGTACTCGGTGACGTGGTCGAGGCCCGCGGTCTTCTCCACGGCGGCCTGCGCCTGCGGCACGATCGGGGCGCCCATCGGGTTCTGCACGATGAAGTCGGCGCCGACGGACCTGTCGAGCTCCTCGGTGGCCGAGGCGACCATGGAGGAGCCGACGACGGAGAGGCAGGCGACGAGCGCGAGGCCGATCATCAGGGCGGCGCCGGTCGCGCCGGTGCGGCGCGGGTTGCGGAGCGCGTTCCGCTCGGCCATCCGGCCGACGGGCCCGAAGACCCGCAGGACGACGAGGCCCAGGGCGCGGACGACCCCGCCCGCGAGGAGCGGGCCGACGACGACGAAGCCGAGCAGCGACAGGACGATCCCGGCGCCGAGCCACAGCGAGCCCGTGCCCGCCTTCTCGGCCTGGGTCGCGGCCCACAGGGCGGCGCCGCCGGCGAGCGTGAGGAGCAGTCCGGCCGCGCCGCGGACCCGTCCGGCGCGCCCGTCGGCCGGGGTGCCGGCGTCGCGGAGGGCGGCCATCGGGGAGACCTTCCCGGCCCGGCGGGCCGGGACCCAGGCGGCGAGGACGGTGACGAGGACGCCGAGGGCGAGGCCGACGACGGGCGTCGTCCAGGCGACGGTGAGGTCCCGGGTGGACAGCTCCATGCCCATGGCCGACATGAGCTCCATCAGCCCGACGGCGAGGCCCACGCCGGCGGCGACGCCGGCGACCGAGCCGATCAGGCCGAGGAGGACGGCCTCGACGAGCACGGAGCGGTTGATCTGCTTCCGGCTCGACCCGATGGCCCGCAGCAGGCCGATCTCGCGGGTGCGCTGGGCGACCAGCATGGAGAAGGTGTTGACGATGAGGAAGACGCCGACGAGGAAGGCGATCCCGGCGAAGCCGAGCATCGCGTACTTCATGACGTCGAGGAAGCCGGCGACGTCCTCGCGGCCCGCGTCGGCGGCCTCGGCGGAGGTCTGGAGCGCGTACCCGTCCCCGAGGGCGGCGGCGACGTCCGCCTTCAGCGCCTCGTCGGTGACGCCCGGCTCCCCGTCCACCATCACCTGCGTGAACAGGCCCTCCTTTCCGAGGAGTCGGCGCTGTGCGGTGGCGGTGTCGAAGTAGACGACGGTGGCGCCCGGGTTGGTGACCTTGAACTCGACGACGCCGGAGATCCGGGCGGTGAAGTCGCCGGCGGCGGAGATCGTCCGCAGCGGGTCGCCGAGCTTCAGGCCGTGCTTGTCGGCGGTGCCCCGGTCCACGACGACGTCGGCGGGGCCGCGCGGCTCGCGGCCCTCGGCGAGCTCGACCGAACGGAGCTCGTACGGGCTCCAGTTGACGGCGATCGTCGGGGCGCCGCTGGTCGGTCCGACGTTCTTGTCGTTCCCGTCGACGACGGTGACGCCCAGCGAGGTGACGGAGCCCTGCGCCTCGGCGACGCCCTTCGCCTTCCGCACCTCGGCGACGACGGAGGCGGGGAGGGACTCGGGGCGGCCGGTGTCCGGGGTCTCGTCCGCCGGGTCGGCCCCCTTCGGGGAGACGGTGACGTCGGAGGCGGTGACGGCGAAGAGCTTGTCGAAGGTCGTGTTCATCGTGTCGGTGAAGACCAGGGTCCCGGACACGAACGCGACGGAGAGGAGCACGGCGACGGCGGAGAGCGCCATCCGCCCCTTGTGCGCGAGGAGGTTTCTCAGCGAGGTCCTGAAGACGGTCACGACGTCCGCCCGCGCGCGTCGAAGTCGGGGGTCTGGGGGTGTCCCCCGGAAAAGAGGAGCATGCGGTCGAGGACGGCCTCGGCGGTCGGCCGTTCCATCTCGTCGACGATCCGCCCGTCCGCCAGGTACACCACCCGGTCCGCGTAGGAGGCGGCGACCGGGTCGTGGGTGACCATCACGATCGTCTGCCCCAGCTCGTCCACCGACTGCCGCAGGAAGCCGAGGACCTCGGCGCCGGCCCGCGAGTCGAGGTTGCCGGTCGGCTCGTCCCCGAAGATGATCTCCGGCCGGGCGGCGAGCGCCCGCGCGACGGCGACCCGCTGCTGCTGGCCGCCGGACAGCTCGGCCGGCCGGTGCTTCAGCCGCCCGGCGAGCCCGACGGTGTCCACGACCCGGTCCAGCCACGCCGGATCGGGCCGGCGGCCCGCGATGTCCATCGGCAGCGTGATGTTCTCCAGCGCGCTGAGCGTCGGCAGCAGGTTGAACGCCTGGAAGACGAAGCCGACGCGGTCCCGGCGCAGCCGGGTGAGCTTCTTGTCCTTGAGGCCGGTGATCTCGGTCTCGTCGAGGAAGATCTGCCCGCTGGTGACGGTGTCGAGCCCGGCGAGGCAGTGCATCAGGGTCGACTTGCCGGACCCCGAGGGGCCCATGATCGCGGTGAACCGGCCGCGGGCGATGTCCACGTCGACGTGGTCCAGCGCGACGACCCTGGTCTCCCCGCTCCCGTACGCCTTGACGACCTGCCGCGCCCGCGCGGCGACGGCCGCCTTTCCTTCGGTGCCCCCGTGCCTGGGGACGGTCACAGCCGACGTCACGGTCTTCTCCTCAGCAGCGAACGACGTGTAGGAACAAGCTAAGGACCGCGCCCGCCGCTTCTCGTCCTCCACCGGGACGACCGTTCCCTGGCTCACATGGGGGAGGGACCCCTAGGGGTTCCTCCGTCCCGGGTCGGAGTGAGACCCTGTGCCCGCACATTTAGGTGTACGAAGAAAGAGAAGGGCAGCAGGGTGACGGACGGCAGGACGGTCTCGACGCACACCACCTCCGGGGCCCCGCCGGCGGACCGCCGCGGCGCCGTCGTCGCCGCCCTCATGCTCTGCATGGCGCTCGCCGCCCTCGACGGCACGATCGTCGCCACCGCCGTCCCCCAGATCGTCGGCGACCTCGGCGGCCTCTCCGTCTTCTCCTGGCTCTTCTCCGGCTACCTCCTCGCCGTCACCGTCACCCTCCCCGTCTACGGCAAGCTCAGCGACACCTTCGGCCGCAAACCGGTCCTCGTCGCCGGAACGATCCTCTTCCTCGTCGGTTCGCTGCTCTGCGCCGCCGCCTGGAACATGGCCGCCCTCATCGCCTTCCGCGTCGTCCAGGGCCTCGGCGGCGGCGCCCTCCAGGGCACCGTCCAGACGATCGCCGCCGACCTGTACCCGCTCAAGGAACGCCCCCGCATCCAGGCGAGGCTCTCCTCGGTGTGGGCCACCTCGGCGGTGGCGGGCCCGGCGGTCGGCGGCCTCCTCGCCGGGTACGCGGACTGGCGCTGGATCTTCCTCGTCAACCTCCCGGTCGGCGGCCTCGCCCTCTGGCTGATCGTCCGCCACCTCACGGAACCCGCCCGGGCCCCCCGCACGACCCCGGTGCGCATCGACTGGCCGGGCGCGCTCGGCGTCTTCGCGACCGGCGCGCTCCTGCTGACCGCCCTCGTGCAGGGCGGCGTCGCCTGGCCCTGGCTCTCGGCCCCGTCCCTGGGCCTGCTGGGCGGCGCGGCGCTCCTCGCCGCCGCGACCGTGGCCGTCGAACGGCGCGCGGCCGAACCGGTCATCCCCGGCTGGGTGTGGCGCCGCCGCACGATCGCCGCGGTGAACCTGGCCCTGGGCGCCCTCGGGCTCGTCATGGTCGCGCCGGCCGTCTTCCTGCCGACGTACGCGCAGTCGGTGCTCGGCCTCGGCCCGATCGCGGCGGGGTTCGTCCTCTCCGCGTGGACGCTGAGCTGGCCGATCACCGCCGCGCTCTCCAGCCGCGTCTACACCCGCATCGGCTTCCGCCTCACCGCCGTCCTCGGCATCTCCGGCGCCCTCGCCTGCCTCCTCGCCTTCCCCTTCCTCCCCTACCCCGGCGAACCCTGGCAGCCCGCCCTCCTGATGCTGCTCCTCGGCGGCTGCCTCGGCTTCTTCCAGCTCCCGCTGATCGTCGGCGTCCAGTCCACCGTCCCGTACGAGGAGCGCGGCACCACCACCGCGTCCGTCCTCTTCTGCCGCCAGGTCGGCCAGAGCGTCGGCGCGGCGGCCTTCGGGGCGATCGCCAACGGCGTCCTCGCCGCCCGCCTCGGCGCCGGCACCGACCTCGACTCGCTGGCCGGCTCGCTGACCGCCTCCGACGCCACCCGCCGCGCGGTGGACGCGGCCGTCGACCGGGTCTACCTCGGCGCGGCGGGCGCCGCCGCCCTCGCCCTCCTGGCCCTCGTGACGCTGGCGCCCCGCCGCTTCCCCGTCCTGAAGGACGAGGCCGGCGAGGACGGGGCATAGCGGAGCGCCGCCACCCGGGCCGGGTGACGGCGCCTCCCGGGCGCGGACAGCGGTCGTGCCACGAGGAGCACGGCCGCCCGCCGCGTCGTCAGAACAGCGTGTCGTACCGGGCCGAGCCGGTGACGTCGGTCTTCGCTCCGGCCTTGAGGGGCGCCTTCCAGTCCCCCGTACCGGCGTAGAAGGTGACCCCGGCCGTGGCGGGGGCGGCCATCAGGTCGGCGCGCCCGTCGCCGTTCGCGTCACCGACGCCGACGAGGTGGCGGAAGCCGCCCCAGCCGCCGCCGACGCGGGTGCGGGCGGCGAAGGTGCCGTCGCCCTTGCCGAGGTAGAGCCAGAGGACGCCGTCCTTGTCGCGGGCGAGGAGGTCACCGGCGGGACCGCCGGCGAGGTTCCCCACGGCGGCGACCTCGTTGTAGATCCCCCAGCCGCCGCCGACCCGCTTGCGCGCGGAGAAGGGCGCGGAGGCGTTGCCGGTGCCCGGGTAGAGCCAGAGCACGCCCGCCCTGTCGGTGGCGAGGAGGTCGGAGCGGCCGTCGCCGGTGACGTCGCCGCCGGCCGCGAGCCGGTCGTACGTCTGCCAGCCGCCGCCGATCCGCGTCCGGCCGGAGAGCGGCTTCGCGCGGTTCCCGGTGCCCTGGTAGAGCCAGAGGACCCCGGCGGTGTCCCGGGCGAGGACGTCGGGCGCGGTGGTGCCCGCGACGTTCCCGGCGGTCTCCAGCCGGTCGTACGCCTGCCAGCCGCCGCCGACCGGCACGGACTCCCCGCCGGCGACCGCGCCGCCCGCGAGCGGCCGGCTCCCGAAGAACCGCAGGAGCCCGCCGGGCTCCCGCCCGAGGAGGTCGGCGGTGCCGTCGCCGTCGAAGTCGTGGGGCGCGGGGGGACGGTTCACGGTGAACCGGCCGGTGGCGACGAGGTCGGGGCCGATGCCCTCGTCCGGCGCGGCCGTCAGCCGCCACTCGTACGTGCCGGCCCGCGCCGGGCCCGGCTTCTCGGACCCCGGGTCGGTGCCCTCCCAGTGCCAGGCGATCCTGCGGGCCCCCGTGCCGGCGGGCTCCCAGGAGCCGGAGCTCCGCGCGCCGCTGGGGAGGTGGGTGAGGGTCAGCTCCGCCCGGACGTCGCCGCGCGAGAGGTCCCACGCGAAGTCGAAGCCCTCCGCGACCTGGGCGCCGGTGAGCGCCGTGGGGACGGTGGAGCCGGTGAGGGTCACGGTGGTCGGCTCCCCGGTGGAGGCGACCAGCACGACGTCCGGCCGCCCGCCGTCGGCGCGGGGCGAGATCCGGTACAGGCCCTCGCCCTGCGCGGCGGAACCGCCGCGCACCAGGAGCGAGCCGCCGGGGCCGGGGACGGCCGAGGAGAACGCGGAGAGGACGGTGACCTTCTCGCCGGGGGACTCGACCGACTGGAGCGTGAACGGCCGGACCGCCGCCCGCCCGGCCTCGCCGGTCATGCCGAGGTGCGCCTGCTGCCCGGAGGCGATCCAGCCGCCGACCAGGTGGAGGGGGTCGGTCAGCGCGGCGTCCGACGGGATCCAGATCTCGCCGGACGGGGCGCCCCGCCGGTGGGCGACGATCCCATTGCCGCCGGGGACCCGGCCCTCCCGCCACGCCACGTGCGTGGCGGAGACCGAGCCGTCGAAGGCCCAGGCGTCCTGCCCGGGGGCGTACCAGGGGGTGTGGCCGGTGACGAGGTCGACGAAGATCTTGACGGGAACGCCGTCGACGTCGCAGTCGTAGAGCGCGCCGCCCGCGGCGGCCCAGCTGCCGTCGCCGTCGTCGCAGCCGATCTGGACGCCCCCCGCGACCTTCCGGAACACCGGGGTGCCCCCGGCGAGCACGGCGGCGTCGAGGGCGGTGGCGTACTGGATGCCCCTGCCGTCCTCGTCCCGCTCGACGAGCAGGGTGTCGCCGGTCAGGCCGGAGTAGGTGTAGCCGCCGAGCGCGTCGAGGTCGATCTCCACCGGCGCGGACGCGGGCCTCGCCATGTCGTGGACCTTCAGCACCGAACTGACGGTGAGCAGGCTCCGGTTGCCGGTGACCACGAGGTCCGTGCCGCCGGCGGCGGCGGAGGCACCCGGCAGCACGACCGACGCCCCGCCGTCGTACGGGGTCCACCGGAACTCCGGCGCGTCCCCCCGGGTCCGCGTCAGGAACCCGCTCGGCCCCGCGCCGACGACCTCCGCGTCGCGCGGGAACGCCACGACGCCCTGCTGCTCCTCCTCCTGCGCGGCTCCCGGCCCGGCGGCCGAGGCCGGGAGCGCGGTGAGCGCGCCGCCCGCCGCCGCGAGGGCGACGGTGACGGCGGCGGCCATGATCCTGCGACTGCGCGGACGCGCGTGGTTCATCTGCGGGTTCCCCTCCCCTTGAGATCAGGAGGGTATCTCCCGCCCGCCGCTCACCGGCGGCGGGGCTTCCGGGGCGAGACGCAGAAGGGGTGGCCGGCCGGGTCCAGGAGCACGCGCCACAGGTCGGGGCGCGGCTGGTCCGGCGGGACGGTCGCGCCGAGCGCGGTCAGTCCGGCCACCGCCTCGTCGAGGTCGTCGACCTCGAAGTCGAGGTGGAGCTGGGCCGGGACCGCGCCGGTGGGCCAGGTCGGCGGGCGGTGGTCCTCGGCCCGCTGGAAGCCGAGGACCGGGCCGTCCTCCCCGACCAGGCCCGCGAAGCCGTCGTCCGAACGCTCGTGCAGGGCCAGGCCGGTGGCCTGCGCGTAGAAGGCGGCGAGGGCGAGGGGGTCGGGGCAGTCCAGGTTCACGGCCGTCAGTCGCATGCGCATGGGCGCGAGCCTAGGAGCCGGCGCCGCCCTCCGGCGCGGGCTTTTCCGTCACCTCCGGCTCCTCCGCCTTCTCCGCCTTCTCCGCCTTCTCCGGCTCCTCCGGCTCCTCCGGCTCCTCAGGCTTCTCCGTCTTCTCGGCGGCCCCGTCGGGCCTTGGGCCCGTCACCCGGCCCGTCAGGGCGGCCAGCGAGGTGCGGATGTGCTCCATGTGCGCGTGGATCTCGTCGCGCGCCTCGTCGTGCTCGCGCAGCACGCGCTCCGTCTCGCGCTCGGTCCGCTCGGCCTTCAGCCGGGCCTCCGCCAGGATCTCCCCGGCCTTCGCGTCGGCGTCCTCCTGGCCGTGCCGCGCCTCCTCCTCGGTGCGGGCGAGGGCCCGGCGGGCCTCCTCCAGACGGGCCTCGGCCGCGGCGACCAGCTCGGCGTGCCGGGCGTCGAGCTCGGCGGCGGCCGTCTCGGCGGCGCGCTCGGCGTCGGCACGGGCGACGCGGTGCTCCTCGGCCTGGCGGGCCAGGAGCTCGGCCGCGCGGTGCCCGGTCTCCTCGTACGCCTCCGCCGCCGCGGCCCGGGCCCCCTCGGCGTCGCGGCGGGCGACGGTCTCCAGCTCCTCCGCCCGTCCACGGGCGGCCTCCAGAGTCGCCCGGGCCTGCGCCTCGGCCGCGGTCCGCACCCCCTCCGCGTAGGCGTCGGCCGCCTCGCGCGCCTCCCGCGCCGCCGCGTCCGCCGCCTCCGCGATCGCCTGGGCCTCCGCCTCGGCCGCCCGGACGAGCCGCTCGTCCTCCTGCTCCGCGAGCCTCAGGATCTGCTGCGCGGCCTCGCCCAGCTCCTCGTACCGCTGCGGCTTCAGCGCCGCCACGGCCTCCCGCAGCCGGGCCAGCTCGGCCTCCAGCTCCTCGGCGAGGACGGTGAGCCGCGCGGCCCGCTCCCACGCCTCGTCGCGGTCCTCCGACAGCGCGGCGAGATAGCGGTCGACCTGCTCCGGGCGGTACCCCCGACCCCGTCCGACGGCGAAACTCATCTGGCGTCCCTTCCCTCCGGTCCCCTCCAGGATGCGCCATAAGAACGGACAAAAGGCGCCCGACGTGATCACACATCGAGCGCCCTTCGTCACATTCCGCCTAAGGAGGCGTCAGGAGAGACGTCAGAGCAGACCGTCCCACATCTGCTCCAGCAGCACCGACCACCAGTTCTCCGGCGACGACAGCGCCGCCGGATCCAGCATCGCCAACTGCGCCTGGAAGTCCACCGTCCACCGGCCCGCCTGCTCCGGCGTCAGCCCGAACCGCAGCCGCCACATCCGCCCGAGCAGCGCCATGCACCGCACGAACTCCGGCAACCCCGTGTTCACGAACTGCGGCGGCACCGACGCCCCGCCCGGCCCGGCCTCCACCGGCACCGCCACGATGTGCGCGGTCCCGTACTGGACGCAGATCGCCCGCCCGAAGTCCGACCCGAGCACCAGGTACGAACTCGCGTCCGGCGCCGCCGCGACCTGCCGCTGCGCCGCCAGCTCCGCCAGCGTCGGCACCACCGGCACGGCCGGCTGCGCCCAGAAGAACGGCCCGAAGTCCGCCGGCAGCCCCGCCCACATGAGCGTCACCGCCACCAGCTCCGGCACCCCCTGCCGGGACACCGCCCGCTGGTCGAACCGCAGGATCCCCGGCCCGAACGCGCCCGCCAGCTCCTGCGCCACGCCCTCCGGCGGCACCGGCGGCGCCGGCTGCACCTGCGGCAGCGGGGCCCGTACCGGGGCCGGACGCGCCGGACCGTCCGCCACCTGATGCAACTCACCCTGATGTGTGAGGAGTTGACGCATGCCCTGCTGCCGGCCCGCGTGATCGCGACCGTACGGGGCGATGCTCGTGATCCGCGCCTGCGGCCACGTCTCACGGATCATCCGCGCGCAGTAACCACCGGGCAGCTCACAGGACTCCAGCTCCGTGTGCAGCTCCAGCACCTGCTGCGGCGGCACGCCGAGCCCGCGCAGCTCGTGCAGGATCTGCCACTCCGGATGCGGCGTGCCCGGCGCCGAACGCCGGATGATCTGCTGCTCCGAACCGTCCGGCGCCCGGTACCGCAGCACCGCCTGGTACCCCGGACCGACCGTCGGCACCCCGGCCGGCGGCTGCTGCGGATACCCGTACGCCGGAGCCGGCCCACCAGGACCCGGAACCGGCCCCGGACCGGGGACCGGCGCCGGACCGGGAGGCTGCGGGGCCGCCGGAGCGGGCCCCGGCGGAGGCGGCGGCGCCCCCACACCGGCACCCGGACCACCCGGACCCGGCTGGGCCAGCATCGTCGGCGCGTGCTCGATCCCGTGCGCCGGCGTCCCCGGACCCCCGGGAGCACCCGGCGGCGGAGGCGGAGGCGGCGGCGCCGCCGGACCGCCCCCGGGACCGGCCGGCCCCGGATGCGCCAGCATCGTCGCCGCGTGGTGCACCGGCTGCGGCGGCGTCACCGGACCCGGCGGCGCCGGCGGCGGAGGCGGACCCGGCTGCGCCGGCCCCGGAACGGGCGGCGGCGTCTGCGGAGTCAGCTGCGTCGGCACGTACGCCGGCGTCGGCGCCGGCCCGCCCGAGGAACCGCCCGGCACCCCCGGCGGAGGCGGCGGCGCGACCGGAGCCGCAGCCGCCTTCTTCGGCGGCAGCGTCGCCTTGCTCGTCGCCGCGTCCGCGATGTCCCCCGCACCCGGCACGACCGGCGGAGCCGCCGGAGGCGGCGGCGTGGCACCCGGCGGCGCGGGCGCGGCCGGATCCAGACGCGGCGCCACGGCCGTCTTCGGCAGCGCGCTGCCACCCTGCATCAGCGCCGTCGGCGCGTCCGCGCCCACCACCGGCGGCGGCGCGTCCTCGTCGTCGGCCCCCGACAGCGGCGGCGCGAACACCGTCGCCGGCAGCGGCACGCCCTCCACCCCGCCGGAACTCGCGTTGGCGTCCACCCACGGACTCCCCGGCGGCGTCACCGCAGGCGTCACCGACGGCGTCGCCGGAACCCCGTCCATCGCCGTCGGCTCGTACTCCGCGTCCGCCCCCTCGGACGACACGGAGGAAGAAGAAGAGGAAGAAGAGGCAGAAGAGGACGAAGAGGACGAAGAAACAGAAGAAGGGGAATCGGCGGGAAGCGGGATCGGCGACGCGGGCGTCTCGGACCCCGCCGACGACACCGACACCGGCTCCGCGTCCGCCCCGGAATCCGCCTCCGCCTCCGCCTCGGCCTCCCCCCGCTCCTCCTGCGAGGCGTTCGGCCGCTGCGGCAGACCGATCTTGTCCGCCGCGTCCTGCAACCACTCCGGCGGACTCAACAGGAACGACGTCTGGTTCAGGTCGATCCGCGCCGCCGGCGCCGCCGGAACCGGAGCCGCCTCCTCGGCACCCCCGTACTCCTCCTCGTACCGCCGGATCACCTCGCCCACCGGCAGCCCCGGCCACAGCGTGGCCTCACCCGAATCCCGCGCGATCACCAGCCGCTGCCGGCCCGCGTCCGACGTCGGACCGCCCTCGCGGTCCTCCGCCCACACCACGAAACCCAGCCCGAACTCCCGCACCCGCACCTCCTGGTGCTGGTACGGCGGCAGATCACCGTTGATCCACTCCTCGGCGCGCTCCTGCGCCTGCGCGAACGTCACCACAGCCGGCTCACCCTCCCACCGGGGCCACGGGCACGGCGCGCGCGAAGCCGCCGTCCACCATCAGGTTCGCGACCGTCTCCAACTCCGGCGGATTGCCCGCGAGACGCAGCAGAAACGCGTCGAAGTCCACACCACAGGGAAGCAACAACCGCTCCACCCGCTCGTTCACCGACCAGCCCGCGGCCTCCTCGCCGCCGTCCCGCGCGTCGTCGTACGCGCAGAACCACACCGAACCGGCCCCGGCACCCCGCACCTTCACCGCGATCAGACCACCCTGCACGAACGCCACCCCCAGGTAGTCCTTCGTCAGATGGTCCCGCAGGCACTTGTTCACGTAGACGAGGTCGTTGACCCCCGCCTCCTCGCGCACCGTGAAGAACGGCTGGTCCACCAGGAGCCCCAGCTCCGCGTCGAGCGCCGCGCCCACCGGAGCACAACCGCCCGCCGCCTTCAGGAACGAGCGGTACGCCCCCGGCAGCCGGTACCCCAGATCCTCCTCGACGCCCTGCAACTGCTGCTCCGACACCGCCACCCGGCCCTTCGGCAACCCGAAGTGCACCGGACGCGTCTCCTGCAACGGCCGCGTACCCCGCTTGGAATGGTCCACCGCCGCCGTCGCCACACCACCGTGGTGCCGCAGCAACGCCTTCACCTCGACCGGCACCAGCTCCAGCCGGCGCGACCCCACCACGTGGTGCCACGTCCAGCCGTGCGGCGTCGCCACCGCCGGAATCGTGTCCCACAACTCATGACCGGTCGCCGCCATCGCCGCGTTCGCCGACACGTAGTCCGTCAGCCGCAGCTCGTCGACACCGAAACCCTCCGGAGGCTCCGCGACCTCCGCCGCCGCACGCGCGTACGGCGAGAAATCCGGGTAACCCCGCTCGTCCACCCGCACCCCGCGCGGATGCCGCGAAGCACGCACCGGATCCGGGAAACGCACGACCTGCCCGGCATAGGCCGCGTTCGGTGGCGCGGTGGACTGCCCGAGCCGACCTGTCGTCATGGCGGTTGCTCCCTGCATGGCGTCACTGGCTGCTACTGCTTGCTACTGCTTGCTCCTCCGACCAGACACCACCGCGCACAGCGGCACCCGACCGGTCCCGCACAGCCTATGCGCTGCCACAAGACCACGAACCGGCCCGCGCCCCCGCCGCCCCACCCCACACACGCACCGTCACCAACCGTCACGAACCCATGACAGGCCGACCACGGCTCCGACACACCGGCACGTCGAAACCCCCACCCAGCTTCCCCATATGGCTCCCTATTTGGCAGGCTGTGCACCGCAACTCGGGGGATTGCAGGAGGGGAAGACCAGCACCATGTACGCCAGCACGACGCCCACGCAGGGTGACCCACGCCTCAACTGGAGCAGCGACACCGACACCGGTCGCGCCCCCTTACTGCTCCACCGGCGCGACGGCATCCTGCCCGCCGTCGGCGCCGCCCTGTCCGTCCGCGGCGAAACCCTCACCTGCACCGCCGGCCGCGGCGACACCCCGCCCGTCCTCCACGCCCTCGTGCAGGACTTCCTCGACACGCTCACCAGCGGCCAGCGGGAACGCTTCACCGGACGCTGCCCCGAAGCCATCCTGCTCTCCCGACACCTCACCGCCGCCGAGAACAACCGCTCCAAGCGCGCCCAGCGCAAGCCCCTCACCCACGGCGAGGCCCGCCGCAGCCTCAAGCACGCCAAGATCACCGCACGCCGCATCCGCGAGGACGGCGACCCCCTGCACGGCAGCTACTCCGCACCCTGCCGCTCCTGCGCCGCCCTCCTCGACCACTTCGGCGTCCGCAGCGTCGCCCCCGCCCCGCCCTCCGAGAACGGCTGACCCCGCCCCATGCCCGACCACCCGCACCCGCACCTCAGCACCACCCGCTTCCCCGTCAACGTCGACGCCGCCCTCCGCGACGCCGGCTGGCAGCCCGGACGCTGGGACATCAAACTCGCCGAGGAATGGGCCGACACCCTCCGCGCCCACGTCTCCCCCGCCGGCCACCGCCACAGCGTCTTCCCCGCCGTCGTCGAGGCCTGGGCCGAATTCGGCGGCCTCCACCTCACCGCCCCCGGCCACGGACGCCAGATAGCGCCCGCCACCCTCCGCTTCGACCCCCTCGCCGGCCTCCACCTCGCCCGCACCCTCGGCGACCTCGGCCGCGCCCTCGGCACCGAACTCGCCCCCCTCGGCGAAGAAGGCGACCACCAGGCCGTCCTCGCCATGGACACCGAAGGCCGCGTCTACAGCCTCGACCACACCGGCGACTGGTACCTCGGCCGCGACATCGACGCCGCCCTCGCCGCCCTCGTCACCGGCACCCGCCCCACCCGCCTCACCACCGGCTGACCCCGCCCGCACGCCAGACCCGGTCCGCGGACGGACCCCGCCCGGTCCCGCACGGCAGCCCCGGCCGCACGACAACCGGCCGCACGGCAGCCCCAGCCGCACGGCAGCCCCGGCCTAGGCCCGTACGGGAATCACCGCCGACACCTTGAAACCGCCCGCCTCCGTCGGCCCCGACACGAACACCCCGCCCAGCCGCACGACCCGCTCCCTCATCCCCACCAGACCGTTCCCCCCGCTCGGCAGACCCGCGTCCGCCGCACCCGCGTCCGACGGACCGTTCTCCACCTGCACCGCCACCTCCGACCCCCGGTGCCCCAGACGCACCACGACCTCCGCCCCCGGCGCGTGCTTGTGCACGTTCGTCAACGCCTCCTGCACCACCCGGTACGCCGTCCGCTCCACCTCCGGCGGACACTCCCCCGGCTCCCCCACCACCACCAGCTCCACCACGGCCCCCGCCAGCCGCGACTGCTCGCACAACCCCTCCACCGCGGCCAGCCCCGGCCCCTCCTCCGACGCCGCCGCCACCGCCGCGGCCGCCGCGGCCCGCCCCACCGCCGCCAACGGCACCGCCGCCGGAACCTCCGCCGGCGCCTCCTCCCGCAGCACCCCCAGCATCTCCCGCAGCTCCGTCAACGCCTGGCGCCCCATGTCACCCACCAGCGCCGCGTTCCGCACCGCCTTCTGCGGATCCTTCAACGCCACCGCCTGCAACGCCGCCGCGTGCACCACCATCAACGACACCCGGTGCGCCACCACGTCGTGCATCTCCCGCGCGATCCGCCGCCGCTCCTCCTGCCGCGCCCACTGCGCCCGCTGCTCCGCCCGGTCCGCCAGCAGCGACAACTCCTGCTCCAGCGAGTCCGCCCGCTCCCGCAGGCTCTCCATCAACCGCCGCCGCGCCCCTATGTAGAGCCCGAACAACAACGGCGGAGCATTCAGCCCCAGCGTCATGAAGAGCGCCATCACCGGCACGTACCAGGTGCTCGGATCGAAGTCGTCGGCCTGCGCGGCGATGTCCCGCCGCATCTCCACCGCCGTGACGACGAACACCGCCACCGTCGCCATCCCCGCCAGCACCGCCGTGTACCGCCGCGGCACCTCCGACGCCGCCAGCGTGTACAGCCCGACGACCCCCATCAGGAAGCCCATCTCCGCCGGCGCCACCGCGATCGACACCAGCACCACGGTGATCGGCCACCGCCGCCGCACCAGCAGCACGGAACCCACCAGGAACCCCAGCAGCGCCCCGACCGCCTCCGGCACCCCCGCCTTCCCGGAGAACGCCACCCCCTCGGCGGCGCACTCCACCGCCGACACCAGCGCCAGCCCTCCGTCGAGCACGACGCTCCGCCGCCGCGCCCACCACCACGTCCGCGCGCCCGGCGCGTCCCGATCTGCCCCCGTTGCGGTCATGCCCCCACCCTAAGGTCGCCCCCCGACGAAATCCGCAGGACGTCAACCTCCCGCACACCAGTCCCTCGAACTGTTGAATCGCCGAAGTTTTCGACACGGGCGTCCGCATACCGGACGAAGCTCGTCACATGACCACGGAACTCAGCCGTTACGCCGACTTCGAGAACCTGCGCGCCCAGGCGGTCGCCCTCCGCCGCGAGGGCCTCAGCCTCCGCCAGATCCGCGACCGCCTGAAGATCTTCAACAACGACCTCCTCCAGCGCCTGGTCCAGGGCGAACCCCCTCCGGAATGGACGAAGCGCCCCCGCGCGAAGGACGACCTCCGCGACCGCGCCCGCGAGCTCCGCCTCCAGGGCATGACCTACGACCAGATCCAGGTCGAACTGGGCTGCTCGAAGAGCTCGATCTCCCTGTGGGTGAGGGACCTGCCGAAACCGGAGCGGAAACGGTCCCGGGAGGAGGCTTCCGAGATCGCCCGGCGCGGGTGGGAGCCGACGATGCTCCGGCGCGAGGAGCAACGGCGAGCGACCAAGCTCGCTGCGGCCGAGGAGATCGGCGCCATGTCGGACCGGGAACTCTTCATCCTCGGCGTGGGGCTCTACTGGGCCGAGGGCACGAAGGACAAACCGCACGCGCGGCGCGAACGCGTCACCTTCGTCAACAGCGACCCCGGAATGGTGCGGGTTTTCAGCGCCTGGCTCGACCTCCTGGGCATCGAGCCCGAACGCCGGACCTACAGCCTCATGATCCACGAGACTGCCGATGTGGCCGAGGCCGAGCGCTACTGGGCAGAACTCGTCGGCGCCGATCCATCCCGCTTCAACAAGACGACCCTCAAGCGCCACAATCCGAAGACGGTCCGCAAGAACGTCGGGGCGGAGTACCGGGGATGCCTCGTCATGCGCGTTCTGGGCAGCGCCGACTTGTACCGTCGCATTGAGGGCGCCTGGTACGGCATAGTAGGGGCCGCAGCCGGTCCGGATCAGCAGAAACGGACATAAGGCCCATCCCGGGTCGTCTAAGGGCAAGACGGGAGATTTTGGCTCTCCATATGGGGGTTCGAGTCCTCCCCCGGGAGCTCGCTGGGTTCGGGCCCTGACCTCCCAGGTCAGGGCCCTTGCTCATGTCCGCCCCCCGACCCCCCGGTATCCTTCGTGCGTCCACCACCCAAAGCCGAAGGGCATATCCGTGAGCGCCAACCGCCCGGCAGCCGTCGTCGTCCTCGCAGCGGGTGAGGGCACCCGCATGAAGTCCAAGACCCCGAAGGTCCTGCACGAGATCGCCGGGCGTTCGCTCGTCGGGCACGTCGTGTCGGCCGCGCGCGAGCTGGAGCCCGAGCACCTCGTGGTGGTCGTGGGGCACGCGCGGGAGCGGGTGCGGGGGCACCTGGAGGAGGCGTACCCGGGGACCCGTACCGCCGTGCAGGAGGAGCAGAACGGCACCGGGCACGCGGTGCGGATGGCGCTGGAGGAGCTGGGGGCGGCGCCCGAGGGGACCGTGGTCGTGGTCTGCGGCGACACCCCGCTGCTGTCCGGCGCGACGCTGCGGGCGCTCGCGGGGACGCACGCCGCCGACGGGAACGCGGTGACCGTGCTGACGGCCGAGGTGCCGGACTCCACGGGTTACGGGCGGATCGTGCGGGACCCGGAGAGCGGGGCCGTGACGGCGATCGTCGAGCACAAGGACGCCTCGCCGGCGCAGCTCGCGATCCGGGAGATCAACTCGGGCGTGTTCGCCTTCGACGGCGCGCTGCTCGCCGAGGCGATCAAGCAGCTGCGGACGGACAACAGCCAGGGCGAGGAGTACCTCACCGACGTGCTGTCGATCCTGCGGGAGGCGGGGCACCGGGTGGGCGCGTCCGTGGCGGCCGATCACCGGGAGATCCTGGGGATCAACAACCGGGTGCAGCTGGCGGAGGCGCGGGCGCTGCTGAACCGGCGGCTGGTCGAGGCCGCGATGACGGCGGGCGTGACCGTGGTGGACCCGGCGTCGGTGGTGCTGGACGTGACGGTGACGTTCGAGCCGGACGCGGTGATCCACCCGGGGACGCAGCTGCTGGGTGCCACGCACATCGGCGAGGACGCGGAGGTCGGTCCGAACACGCGGCTGACGGACACCACGGTGGGCCGGGGCGCGCGGGTGGACAACGCGGTGGCGGTGTCGGCCGTGATCGGCGAGGGCGCTTCCGTGGGTCCGTTCGCCTATCTGCGTCCGGGTTCGAAGCTGGGTGCGAAGGCGAAGGCCGGTACGTACGTCGAGATGAAGAACGCGACGCTGGGCGAGGGCACGAAGGTCCCCCACCTGTCGTACGTGGGCGACGCGACCATCGGTGAGTACTCGAACATCGGCGCGGCGAGCGTGTTCGTGAACTACGACGGCGTGGCGAAGCACCACACCACGATCGGGTCCCACTGCCGGACCGGGTCGGACAACATGTTTGTGGCTCCTGTCACGGTCGGGGACGGCGCTTACACCGCTGCCGGGTCCGTGATCACGAAGGACGTGCCGGCCGGTGCGCTGGCCGTGGCCCGGGGCCAGCAGCGGAATATCGAGGGTTGGGTCGCGCGGAAGCGGCCCGGCAGCGCGGCCGCGCAGGCGGCCGAGGCGGCCTCGGAGGGGGCGGGCGGCGAAAGCTGACCGGAAACGGGTACGTCGAAGTCGGCGTACCGTGATACGTGCACACAAATTCGGCTGGTTCGCACACGCGCACGGGAGCGCGGGGTCTTGCGGCCAGAGAACAGTCTGAGGAGACAGTGCTGTGACCGGGATCAAGACGACCGGCGAGAAGAAGCTGATGCTCTTCTCCGGCCGCGCCCACCCCGAGCTGGCCGAGGAGGTCGCACACCAGCTGGGTGTCGGTCTCGTTCCGACCAAGGCGTTCGACTTCGCCAACGGTGAGATCTACGTCCGCTTCCAGGAGTCGGCGCGTGGCGCGGACTGCTTCCTGATCCAGAGCCACACGGCTCCGATCAACAAGTGGATCATGGAGCAGCTGATCATGATCGATGCTCTGAAGCGGGCCTCGGCCCGGAGCATCACCGTGATCGTCCCGTCGTACGGCTACGCCCGTCAGGACAAGAAGCACCGTGGTCGTGAGCCGATCTCGGCCCGTCTGGTGGCGGACCTGATGAAGACGGCCGGCGCGGACCGGATCCTGACGGTGGACCTGCACACGGACCAGATCCAGGGCTTCTTCGACGGTCCGGTGGACCACCTGTCGGCGCTGCCGGTGCTGGCGGACTACGTGGGCGGCAAGGTCGACCGTTCGAAGCTGACGATCGTCTCCCCGGACGCGGGCCGTGTGCGGGTCGCCGACCGCTGGTGCGACCGGCTGGACGCGCCGCTGGCGATCGTGCACAAGCGCCGTGACAAGGACGTCGCCAACCAGGTGACCGTCCACGAGGTCGTCGGTGACGTGAAGGGCCGTGTGTGCGTCCTGGTGGACGACATGGTCGACACGGGCGGCACGATCTGCGCGGCGGCCGAGGCGCTGTTCGCGCACGGTGCCGAGGACGTGATCGTGACGGCGACGCACGGCATCCTGTCGGGTCCGGCGGCGGACCGGCTGAAGAACTCGAAGGTGAGCGAGTTCGTGTTCACGGACACGCTGCCGGTGCCGGGTTCGCTGGAGCTGGACAAGATCACGGTGCTGTCGATCGCGCCGACGATCGCGCGTGCGGTGCGCGAGGTGTTCGAGGACGGTTCGGTGACGAGCCTGTTCGAGGAGCACTGAGCCTCGAAGTCTGTGTGGAGGGCCGTCTTCCCCGTTCGGGGGAGGCGGCCCTCCGGCGTCGTGCGGTCCGTGATCCATTTGGGGGGCGGGGGGCGTGCGGTTAGACTGCTGAGGTTGCTCGGCGAGGGAGGCCGTACCCGTTCTCGGGTCGGCGACTCCGTTATCGACGCGCTCTTCGTAGCAGGCCATCGCCAGTCGGCGGCCGGGTGACAGTCACAGTCGTCACCACCATTACGAGGAGTGCACATGTCCGAGGTGAAGCTCGCCGCCGCCGTCCGCACCGAGTTCGGCAAGGGCGCCGCCCGCAAGATCCGTCGTTCCGGCAACGTCCCCGCGGTCGTCTACGGCCACGGCTCGGAGCCGGTCCACATCACGCTGCCGACCCACGACACCGTCATGGCGCTGCGTACCCCGAACGTCCTGCTCTCCCTGGACATCGAGGGCCGCAACGAGCTGGCGATCCCGAAGGCCGCCCAGCGCGACCCGCTGAAGGGCTTCCTGGAGCACGTCGACCTGCTCATCGTGAAGCGCGGCGAGAAGGTCACCGTCGAGGTTCCGGTCGTCGCCGAGGGCGAGCTGGCCGCCGGCGGCAACCTGCTGGAGCACGTGCTGAACACCCTCTCGGTCGAGGCCGAGGCCACCCACCTGCCGGAGTCCGTGACGGTCTCCGTCGAGGGCCTGGAGGCCGGCGCGTCCGTGACCGCCGCCGACATCACCCTGCCGAAGGGCGTCACCCTGGTGACCGAGGCCGACGCCGTGGTCCTCCAGGTCCTGGCCGCCCAGGCCGAGGAGCCGGCCGCCGAGGCCGAGGGCGACGAGGCCGCCGAGGCCTGAGCCGTAGGCTCTTGTCCGACGTGACGGGGTGACGGGCCGTGCGGCCCGTCACCCCGTTTCTTTCTGTGGTGCTACGGATGGGGAGTTTCCGATGACCGACGACGTGAACGCGCCCTGGCTGATCGTCGGCCTCGGCAATCCGGGGCCGGAGTACGCGGGGAACCGGCACAACATCGGCTTCATGGTGGTGGATCTGCTGGCGGAGCGGATCGGCGGGAAGTTCAAGCGGGCGCAGAAGGCGCAGGCGCAGGTCGTGGAGGGCCGGCTGGGTCCGGTGGGTCCGGCGAACCGGCGGGTGGTGCTGGCGAAGCCGATGTCGTACATGAACCTGTCGGGCGGTCCGGTGACGGCGCTGCGGGACTTCTACAAGGTGCCGACGGCGCATGTGGTGGCGGTGCACGACGAGTTGGACATCGACTACGCGACGCTGCGGTTGAAGCTGGGCGGCGGGGACAACGGGCACAACGGTCTGAAGTCGATGACGAAGGCGATGGGTCCGGACTACCACCGGGTGCGGTGCGGGATCGGGCGTCCGCCGGGCCGGATGCAGGTGGCGGACTTCGTGCTGAAGGACTTCTCGTCGACGGAGCGCAAGGAGCTGGACTGGTTCGTGGACCGGTCGGCGGACGCGGTGGAGTGCCTGGTGACGGAGGGGCTGGAGCGGGCGCAGTCGGCGTACAACTCCTGAGGCGGGTCGCGGGGTTTCCCGTGACCGTCGATTTTCGGCCGTACGGTTGTACGATCGCGGGTCATGACGCACGTCCGTAACGCCGCCATGGTCCTCATAGCCGTTCTGCTCGTCGTGGCGGGGGTGTGGGCGTCGTGGGGTTCGGCGCAGCACGTCCTGCTGTCGAAGGGGCGGGAGCACGGGACGCTGACGGTGACGGGGTGCACGGACGACACGTGCAGCGGGACGTACGTGCCGGAGGACGCGGGTTCGCCGCGGCGGACGCTGACGATCGCGCGGTCGGTGGCGGCGGGGCCGGACGCGGTGCTGCCGGTGGTGGTGAAGCCGGGGACGGACGAGGGCGTGCGGACCGGCTGGGGCGGTCGGCTGCACGCGTGGCTGCCGCTGGGCGGGGCGCTGGTGCTGGCGGCGCCGCTGGTGGCGGGGGGTCTGCGGATGCCGCGGACGGCGTGGGGTGTGGCGGGTGCGGGCGGGGCGGTGCTGGTGGCGACGTTCCTGGTGCTGTGACGTACCGGTGGGTCCGACCGGATTCAACCAGTTTCTGGCGCGATCGTTATGCGCCTCTGGGTTAAGCGTGACTTAAGGCGACGGATAGGCTGCCTCCGCCACCTCCCACGGCATCCCTCATCCACAGATGGACGACTGCACATGCGACGTTCCCTCATACCTGCCGCCACGTTTGTCGCGGCCATGGCGGGCTCCCTGATCCTCGCGCCGACGGCCTCCGCGACCGGTGGCGAGTACGAGCTCAAGCTCCACCAGCCGACCCCGATCAAGGCCGCCAAGTTCGAGCAGGGCAAGTGCCCCACGGTGCCGGCCGACAAGGACGGGTGGCACTTCGTCATCCCCGGCGGCGGCACGGACTTCGTCAAGCTGACGGTCACGTTCGACAACGGTGCCCCGATCGAGATCACCTCCTTCGGTCCGCCGAAGGACGACCACGCGTACGTGGCCTCGGAGCCCGGCGCCGAGCTGACCTCCGCCGTCGCGATCGTGAAGGGCGGGGAGGAGAAGTTCTTCAACCTGTCCCACACCTGCGCGGCCACCGGTGGCACCACCGGTGAGACGACGACCGGTGGGACCAGCACGGGCGAGACCACGACCGGCGAGACCACCACGGGTGAGACCACCACGGGTGAGACGACGACCGGCGAGACCACCACGGGTGAGACCACCACGGGTGAGACGACGACCGGCGAGACCACCACCGGTGAGACCACCACGGGTGAGACCACCACCGGTGAGACCACGACCGGCGAGACCACGACGGGTGAGACCACCACGGGTGGGGCGACCGGTGAGTCCACCGCCACGGGCGGGACCGCCGCGACCGGTGGTTCCGCCACCGGCGAGACCACGGCCACCGGCGGCGACGCCGCCACGGGCGAGGTCAAGGGCGAGACCGACACCAAGGGCGGCTCCGAGGAGGGCAACCTCGCGGAGACCGGCTCCAGCGCGCCGATCGGCGTCCTGGCCGGCGTCGCCGCCGCGCTCGCGGCCGCCGGCGCGTTCCTGGTGATGCGCCGCCGCAAGGCCGCGCAGGGCTGACGCGCCCCGCGTACGCGAAGTGCCCCCGCGGGTTTCCCGTGGGGGCACTTCCCTTGCTCCGGCGGGCCGGGGTCAGCCGGTGTTGCGGAGGCCCGCGGCCACGCCGTTGACGGTGAGGAGGAGGGCCCGGGCGAGCAGCGGGTCCGGCTCCTCGCCGGCCGCGACGGCGGCGCGCTGGCGGGCCAGGAGGGCGACCTGGAGGTAGGAGATCGGGTCCAGGTAGGCGTCGCGGATGGCGAAGGTCTGCTGGAGGACCGGGTTGGAGTCGAGGAGCTTCTCGCCGCCGGTGACCTTGAGGACCTCCTCGACCGTGAGCGCGTGCTCGGCCTCGATCGTGTCGAAGACGTGCTTGAGCTCGTCCGGGACGAGGGTGTCGACGTAGTGGCGGGCGATCCGCAGGTCGGTCTTGGCGAGCGTCATCTCCACGTTGGAGAGGAAGTTGCGGAAGAAGTGCCACTGCTCGTGCATCTCGCCGAGGACGGCGTCGAGGCCGGCCTCGCGCAGGGCCTTGAGGCCGGAGCCGACGCCGAACCAGCCGGGGACGATCTGGCGGGACTGGGTCCAGCCGAAGACCCACGGGATGGCGCGCAGGCCGTCGAGCGAGACGCCGGAGCCGGGGCGGCGGGAGGGCCGCGAGCCCAGGTGCAGGTCGGCGAGCTGGTCGACCGGCGTGGAGGCGAGGAAGTACGTCGGGAGGTCGGGGTCCTCGACGAAGGCGCGGTAGGCGGCGTGGGCGGCTTCGGAGACGACGTCCATCGCCGCGTCCCAGCGGGCGAGGGCCTCGTCGGACTGGCGGGGGGCGGTGTGCAGGGCGGAGGCCTGGAGGGTGGCGGCGACGGTCAGTTCCAGGTTCTCGCGGGCCAGCGAGGGGATGAGGTACTTGTCGGAGATGACCTCGCCCTGCTCGGTGACCTTGATCTCGCCCTCCAGGGTGCCCCAGGGCTGGGCGAGGATCGCGTCGTGCGAGGGGCCGCCGCCGCGGCCGACGGTGCCGCCGCGGCCGTGGAAGAGGCGGAGGCGGACGCCGTAGCGGTGGGCGACGTCGCGGAGCCTGCGCTGGGCGCGGTGGATCTCCCACTGGCTGGTGGTGATGCCGCCGAACTTGGAGGAGTCGGAGTAGCCGAGCATGACCTCCTGGACGTCGCCGCGCAGGGCGACGAGGCGCCGGTAGGAGGGGTCGGCGAGCATGTCGTTGAGGATGACGTCGGCGGCGCGGAGCTCCTCGGTGGTCTCCAGGAGCGGCACGATGCCGATCTTGGCCCAGCCGGCGTGGAGGTCGATGAGGCCGGCCTCGCGGGCGAGGACGGTGGCGGCGAAGACGTCGTCGGCGCCCTGGCACATCGAGATGATGTAGGACTCGATGACCTCGGGGCCGAAGCGCTCGAAGGCTTCCTTGACGGTGTGGAAGACGCCGAGGGTCTTCTGGCCGGCGGCGTCGAGCGGGGCCGGAGTGGGGGCGAGCGGGCGGCGGGAGCGGAGCTCCTTGGCGAGGAGGCGCTGCCGGTAGTCGCGGGGCATGTCGGCGTAGCGCCAGGACTCCTCGCCGAGGCGGTCGAAGAGCTGGCCGAGGGCGTGGTGGTGGGCGTCGGCGTGTTCGCGGACGTCCATGGTGGCGAGCTGGAGGCCGAACGCCGACAGGGTGCGGATGGTGCGGTCCATGCGGCCGTCGGCGAAGAGGCCGCCGCGGTGCTCGCGCAGGGAGGTCTGGATGAGGGTGAGGTCGCGGATGAGTTCGGCGGTGCCGAGGTAGTCGCGGCCTTCCTGGTGGGGGGTGCCGGCGGCGAGGCGTTCGCGGGTGTTGAGGAGCTTCTGGCGGACGCAGGTGGCCTTGAGGCGGTAGGGCTCCTCGGCGTTGAGGCGCTTGTAGCGGGGGCTGATCTCGGGGAGGAGGTCGAGGTCGCGCTGGAGGGAGTCCAGGAGTTCCTGGGTGGCTCCGGTGTAGCGGATGGAGTTGGAGAGCAGGCCGCGGAGGTAGTCGACGAGTTCGAGGGCGTCGGTGATGCCGTGCTCGTGCTGGAGGATCAGGATGTCGCGGGTGACCTGGGGGGTGACGTTGGGGTTGCCGTCGCGGTCGCCGCCGATCCAGGTGCCGAAGGTGAGGGGGCGGGTGCCGGCGGGGAGCTCGTAGCCGACGCGCTCCAGTTCGGCGGCGAGGTCCTCCAGGACGTCGCCGACGGCGCCCGCGTGCAGCTCGTCGAGGTAGTAGATGGCGTTGCGGGCCTCGTCGGCGGGCTCCGGGCGGACGACGCGGAGTTCGTCGGTCTGCCAGATGAGGTCGATGTTCTCGGCGAGGCGGAGGTCGTGGCGGCGCCGGTCGGAGTCGATGACCGGGGTCTCCAGGAGGGCGCCGATGCGGCGGAGCTTGTTGAGGACGGAGCGGCGGGCGGCCTCGGTGGGGTGCGCGGTGAAGACGGGGCGCACGTTGAGGTTCTTGACCGTCTCGCGGACGTGGGCGGGGTCGCCGTCCTTGAGCATGTCGGCGGTGCGGGCCAGGAGGCCGCCCTCGGCGGCGCGCTTCTCCCGGAGCTCGCGGCCGCGGTGGACCTGCTCGGTGACGTTCGCCAGGTGGAAGTAGGTGGAGAAGGCGCGGACGAGCTTGGCGGCCGTCTCCAGTTCGACGCCGCGGAGGAGCTCGGCGGCGGCGTCGCCGTCCTCACGGGTGAGGCGGCGGACCTTCTCGACGAGGTCGAGGAGCTCGTGGCCCTCCTGGCGTACGAGGGTCTCGCCGAGGAGGTCGCCCAGTCGGCGGATGTCGGCACGCAGCTCGGCGTTGGTGGTGGGAGTCTGGTCGGCACTGCTCACAGGTGCGGCTCCTTGCAGTGTTCAAGCACGTCTGGAGGGTTCTGGAGGCTTGCGGACCGCGCTGTCCGACGCTCCCAGGATAGGTGTCCATTCCCTGGACGTCGGCGAGGGTCCCGCTTGTGCCCTCTTGCCGCGTGCCGCCGCGCTGCCATACTTACGTCGCCGTAGGTTACGGAGCCGTAGCCTCGGTCCGATCTTTCCGCACCCACCCCACCCTCACCCCCAGGGACACGTATGACCACCAGCCCCGAGGTGACCTCGGCGTCCGAGGCGACCGATCAGGCCCAGGCCCTCCCCTCCGCCACGCTCGGCGGGGACAGCAAGCGTTCCATCGAGCAGATCACCCTGCTGCTGTTCATCACGGTGCCGTTCGCGGCGCTGGTGGCTGCGGTGCCGCTGGCCTGGGGCTGGGGGGTGAGCTGGCTGGACCTGGGGCTGATGACGGCGATGTACTACATCGGCTGTCACGGCATCACGATCGGCTTCCACCGGTACTTCACGCACGGTTCGTTCAAGGCGAAGCGGCCGCTGCGGATCGCGCTGGCGATCATGGGGTCGCTGGCGGTGGAGGGTCCGCTGGTGCGGTGGGTGGCGGACCACCGCAAGCACCACAAGTTCTCGGACGCGGAGGGCGACCCGCACTCGCCGTGGCGGTTCGGGGAGACGGTCCCGGCGCTGATGAAGGGCCTGTGGTGGGCGCACATCGGCTGGATGTTCGACGAGGAGCAGACGCCGCAGCACAAGTACGCGCCGGATCTGATCAAGGACCCGGCGATCCGGCGGATCTCGCGCCAGTTCGTGCTGTGGACGATCGTGTCGCTGGCGATCCCGCCGGTGGTGGGCGGTCTGGTGACCTGGTCGTGGTGGGGCGCGTTCACGGCGTTCTTCTGGGGTTCGCTGGTGCGGGTCGCGCTGCTGCACCACGTGACGTGGTCGATCAACTCGATCTGTCACGCGGTGGGCAAGCGTCCGTTCAAGTCGCGGGACCGTTCGGGGAACGTGTGGTGGCTGGCGGTCCTCTCCTGCGGCGAGTCGTGGCACAACCTGCACCACGCGGACCCGACGTCGGCCCGGCACGGGGTGCTGAAGGGGCAGGTGGACTCCAGCGCGCGGCTGATCCGCTGGTTCGAGCTGGCGGGCTGGGCGACGGACGTGCGGTGGCCCGCGCGGTCCCGTATCGACGCCCGGCGGCAGGCCGCGCCCTCCGACGCGGCATGATGGACGACGTGGCGATCGACGGCAGTTCCAGCAGCAGCGGCGAGCAGAAGCCCCGGCGTGGCCGGCGGGTGAGGATGACCGGCGCCGAGCGCCGGGAGCAGCTTCTGGACATCGGCCGGACGCTCTTCGCCGAGAAGGGGTTCGAGGGCACGTCGGTGGAGGAGATCGCGGCGAAGGCCGGGGTCTCGAAGCCGGTGGTGTACGAGCACTTCGGCGGCAAGGAGGGGCTGTACGCGGTCGTGGTCGACCGGGAGATGCGGCAGCTGCTCGACGGGGTGACGGGGGCGCTGACCGCCGGGCACCCGCGCGAGCTGCTGGAGCAGGCGGCGTTCGCCCTCCTCGACTACATCGAGAACTACACGGACGGGTTCCGGATCCTGGTCCGTGATTCGCCGGTGGCGCAGTCGACGGGCACGTTCGCGTCGCTGATCAGTGACATCGCGACCCAGGTCGAGGACATCCTGGGTCTGGAGTTCAAGGCCCGCGGCTTCGATCCGAAGCTGGCGCCGCTGTACGCGCAGGCGCTGGTGGGGAGCGTGGCGCTGACCGGCCAGTGGTGGCTGGACGTCCGCAAGCCGAAGAAGGCCGAGGTGGCGGCGCACCTGGTGAACCTGGCGTGGCACGGTCTGGACGGTCTGGAGCAGAAGCCGCGGTTGATAGGGCACCGGAAGAACTGAGGGGGCCCCGGCCGGGGCGCCGACCTGACGGATGACGAGGAGCTTCGTCGCCGTCCCGACGGTCAGGGCTATGATCCCCCCACATCCGGGGGGGTGTCCGCCCTCCGCACGTGCCCGTCCGCCGTGTGGAGGCGCCGCGGAGCCCTGCCCTGGAGGCCTGTTCTCACATCCCCAGGGGGGGATCACCTTTGCGTACCGCTTTCTCCCTGCGCGGCCGCCGTGTCGCCGCGTGCACCGCGCTCGCCCTCTCCGCCGGCATGCTGCTGGCGGCGCCGGCGTCGGCCGACGTCCCGGCGCCGCTTCCGGCGGTCGAGCGGCCGTCGGTCCCGGTCGAGCTGCCCCGCCGGTCCTTCACCGTCCCGTCCGCCGACCGGGCGGGCGCCGCCGCGGTCACGGGTGACGCCCAGCCGCTCGCGGACCTGAACAGCGACGGCTGGGAGGACGTCGTCTTCCGCGCCATGGACGGCAAGCTGTACTCGGTCCTGTCCGACAACGGCGGCGCGGAGTTCCTTCCCCACCGTTCCGAGGTCGCGAAGGACGTCATCCCGATCGGCAACCAGGGCGGGAACAACATCCGCCCCGAGGTGCTCGTGCTCTCCACCACGGGCACCCTGACGATGTATCAGGACGCCCACCGGGACAGCTTCGACTACGAGTGGACCGTCGGCACCGGCTGGCAGATCTACAACAAGGTCTTCTCCCCGGGCGACCTGAACGGCGACAAGCGCGCCGACGTCCTCGCCCGCACCCACGCCGGTGAGCTGTACGTGTACCTGGGCACCGGCCACATGACCGGTCCGCTCTCCACCCGGAAGCGGATCGGCGGCGGCTGGGGGGTCTACGACCAGCTCGTCGGCGTCGGCGACGCCACCGGTGACGGCAGGGGCGACCTGTACGCCCGGGACACCGCCGGCCGCCTGTGGTTCTACGCCGCGACCGGCGACCTGAGCCGTCCGTTCGCCCCCCGGCGGGCCATCGGCCAGGGCTGGAACACGTACAACCAGCTGCTGTGGGCGGGCAGCGGTGCCCTCGCCGCCCGTGACGACACCGGCACGATGTACCTGTACGACCCCCGGGGCGGCGGGTTCCTGGCGCCGCGCCGCAAGGTGAGCGACACCGGCGGCTGGGCGGGGGTCGCGCAGTTCGCGAACTCCGGCAGCCTCCCGCACACGGGCAAGGGGGGCGTCTACGCCCGCACCCGCGCCGGCAACCTGTACTGGTACGGGGTCACCACCCGGGGCGTCCTGGGCTCCCGGGCGCAGCTGACCGAGGACGGCGGGTGGAACGACGTCGTCCTCTTCCACCCCTCCTCGCTCGACGCGGACAACCACGCCGAGTTCGGCTGGGTCCACGAGGGCCGTCTGGGGATCGGCGGCAACGTCATCGGCTCGGGCTGGGGCGTCTACGACGCCCTAGTCGGCCCCGGTGACCTGAGCGGCGACGGCAAGGGCGACCTGCTGGCCCGGGACCGCTCGGGCGTCCTGTACCTGTACCGGGGCAACGGTCACGCCACCGGGTTCGCGTCCCGGGTCCGGGTCGGCGACGGGTGGAGCGCGTACGACCGGCTCGTCGGCGCCGGTGACTACACCGGTGACGGCCGGGCGGACCTGCTGGCCCGTTCGAAGGCCGGCGACCTGTACGTGTACGCCGGTACGGGCAGGGCGAGCGCACCGTTCAAGGGGCGGGTGAAGATCGGCGGCGGCTGGGGCGCGTACAAGCACCTCACGGCCCCCGGTGACCTGAACGCCGACGGCAAGGCGGACGTGCTGGGCATCACCCACGGCGGCGCGCTCTACCGCCACCTGGGCTCCGCGCCCGGCAAGTTCGCCGCGCGGAAGCAGCTCGCCACGGGCTTCGACATCTACAACTCCTTCTCCTGACGCCCGGGGCCCGCGGGCCCCGGACCTCCGGACAGCCGCGTCCCGCACCGGTGCTCCCGGTGCGGGACGCGTTGTTCGAAATCCGTTGGCCGCGATGTCGGCGGCGGGGGCTACACTCACGCTCATATCCGGGTGGATGTTCGCCACTCGCACACCACGACGTGTGCGGAGGCGTCGCGAACCTGCCCGGGTCCCTTTCTTTTCTTCGTTCCCCAGGGGGGGATTTTGCGCTCCATGTTCTCCGGGCGTGGCCGCCGTGTCGCCGCGTGCACCGCTCTCGCCCTCTCCGCCGGCATGCTGCTGGCGACCCCGGCCTCGGCCGACGACTCCGACGCGGCCGCGCGCCTCTTCGCCGAGAAGCGGCCGGCCGCCACCGACGGCCCGAAGAAGAGCCTGCCGCAGGCGGGCTCGGCCCGCGCCGGCGCCTTCGCCGCCGAGGCCGTCTCCCCGCTCCTGTCCGACCTGGACGGCGACGGCTCCGAGGACGTCATCTACCGCGACGCGGACGGCTTTCTGAACGCGGTCGTCGGCGACATCACGTGGCCGTTCGGCGACTGGAGCAACCCGGTCGCCGCGCTGGACGTCATCCCGATCGGCAACCAGGGCGGCACCACCCTGCCCGAGGTGCTCACCGTCTCCACGGACGGCACGCTCACCCTGTACAAGGACAACAGCGAGACGGGCAGCGTCGACGCGGCCGGCGAGCCCCGCCCCGGCGTCCGCGTGGGCGGCGGCTGGCAGATCTACAACAAGATCGCCTCCCCCGGCGACGTCAACAACGACGGCCGCGCCGACGTGATCGCCCGCACCCCGGCCGGTCAGCTGTACCTGTACCTGGCCACCGGCGACCTGGCCAAGCCGCTCGGCGCCCGCGTCCTCGTCGGCTCCGGCTGGGGCGCGTACGACCAGCTCGTGGGCCTCGGCGACGGCAACGGCGACGGCCGCGCCGACCTGTACGCCCGTGACACCGCCGGCACCCTGTGGTTCTACTCCGGCACCGGCGTCACCTCCAGCCCGTTCGCCTCCCGCAAGTCCATCGGCGGCGGCTGGAACGTCTACACCCAGCTCGTGGCCGGCGGCGACGGCAGCCTGATGGGCCGTGACCTCGGCGGCACGCTCTACGGCTACGCGCCGAACGGCAACGGCACCCTCGCCCCCCGCGTGAAGGTGGGCGAGACGGGCGCCTGGGCGGACGCCGCCCAGATCGCCAACTCGGGCACCATGCCGTACCTGGGCCGTGACGGCGTGCACGCGCTGACCCCGGGCGGTTCCTGGTACTGGTACCAGAACACCACCACGGGCAAGCTGGCTCCGCGCCTCACCATCGACGACGAGAACTCGTTCCCGGACGACAACCTGTTCGGCGTGGCCTCGATGAACAACGACGGCATGTCCGACCTCGGTCACATCGTCTACGGCTACTTCTTCATCGACGCCGCGGAGATCGGCTCCGGCTGGAGCATCTACAACTCCGTGGTCGGCCCCGGTGACCTGACCGGCGACGGCAAGGGCGACATCATCGCCCGGGACAAGAGCGGCGTCCTGTACCTCTACAAGGGCAACGGCCTGGGCACCGCCCTCGCCACCCGCGTGAAGATCGGCACCGGCTGGCAGATCTACAACAAGATCGTCGGCGCGGGCGACTACACCGGTGACGGCCGCACGGACATCGTGGCCCGCACCACCGGCGGCGACCTGTACGTCTACCCGGGCACCGGCAGCGCCACCGCCCCGTTCAAGACCCGCGTGAAGGTCGGCTCCGGCTGGGGCGGCTTCAAGCAGCTCGCCTCCCCCGGTGACCTGAACGCGGACGGCAAGGGCGACCTCATCGCCGTGAACGGCGCGGGCGAGCTGGTCCGCTACCTGAACACCGCGCCGTCGAAGTTCGCTCCGGCGGTCAAGATCGGTACGGGTTACCAGATCTACAACCGCATCGGCTGACGCCTCCCGGCACCCGCGGGCGCCCCGCACCGGATCCCTCCGGTGCGGGGCGTCCGCGCGTTCCTGCCGGGGCGGTCAGCGGGGCTTCCTCGCCACCGCGAAGATGCGGCGGAAGGGGAAGACGATGCCGTGCGGGCCCGGGGGGTAGGCCTCGCGGAGGAGGTCGCGGTACTGGGTGAGGAAGGCGTCGACGGCTTCGCGGTCGTCGCCGAGGGTGGTGAGGACGGGGCGCAGGGCGGTGCCCTTGACCCAGTCGAGGACGGGGTCCTCGCCCTGGAGGAGCTGGCAGTAGACGGTCTCCCAGGTCTCGGTCTCGCAGCCGAGGGCGGTCAGGCGGGTGAGGTAGTCGGCGGGGTCGAGGACGTGGACGAAGCGGCGGCCCTGGTCGCCGAGGCGGGCGCGCCACTCGGGGCGGGCGCACAGGTCGCCGAGGAGGGCGTGGCTGGGGGAGGTGAAGTTGCCGGGGACCTGGAAGGCGAGGGTGCCGCCGGGGCGGAGGCCGTCGATCCAGGCGGCGAAGGACTCGGGGTGGTTGGGGACCCACTGGAGGGCGGCGTTGGAGACGATCAGGTCGTAGGGCTCGTCGGGGGTCCAGTGGGCGGCGTCGGCGGGGCGGAAGTCGAGCCAGCCGCCGCCGGCGGTGGTGCCGGCCCAGTCCTTCTCGGCCTGCTGGAGCATCTCGGGCGAGAGGTCGAAGCCGGTGATGTGGGCGTCGGACCAGCGGTCGGCGAGGAGGGCGGTGACGTTTCCGGGGCCGCAGCCGAGGTCGGCGATGCGCGCGGGCCGGTCGTGGGCGGGAAGCCGCGGTATTCGGTGGAGGAGATCGAGGAAGGGACGGGTGCGGTGGGTGGAGTGGCGCAGGTACTGCCGCGGGTCCCATACCGGCGCGGCCGCGGATTCCACGGAATGCATGTTCGAAGCCCCCTTGCAGGCGCGGATTGCCTAAGCGGAACGGTGTTCCGGCCGGGTCCTTCCCCATTGTTCGCCCGACTATATCTCGACATCAAGATTCATGAGATCGAGAAACTCGAATGCAAGAGACTTTATGTCAACAGACCCACTACACTGATCACATGGAGGACGAGGTCGACCGGCTGGTCGCTGCATGGCGCCGAGAGCGCCCGGACCTCGACGTGGAGCCGTTGGAGGTCCTCAGCCGCGTCTCCAGGCTGGCCCGACACCTCGACCGGGCCCGTCGGCTCGCCTTCTCGGAGCACCAGCTGGAGCCCTGGGAGTTCGACGTCCTCACCTCGCTGCGCCGCGCCGGAGCCCCGTACCAGCTCTCCCCCGGCCAGCTCCTCACCCAGACCCTGGTGACCTCCGGCACCATGACCAACCGCATCGACCGGCTCACCAAGAAGGGCCTGGTCGAGCGGCTGCCCGACCCCAGCGACCGGCGCGGGGTCCTGGTCCGGCTCACCCCCGAGGGACGGGACCGCGCCGACGAGGCGCTGGCCGGGCTGCTCGCCCAGGAGCGGGCCATCCTCGCCCAGCTCTCCCGCCCCCAGCGCGCCGAACTGGCCGCCCTGCTACGCCGGCTGACCGCCCCGTTCGACAACCTGCCCGGGTAGCGCCGCCGCCTCCGCCAGCGGCGCCGGGCCCACCCCGGCCCGCCGGGCCAGCGCCACCGCCGCGAGCGTGGAGTGCACGCCCAGCTTCCCCAGCACGTTCTGCATGTGCGTGCGGACCGTGTGCGGGGAGAGGAAGAGCCGCTCCGCCACCGCCTTCCGGCCGAGCCCCGCCACCATGCAGCGCAGCACCTCCCGCTCGCGCGGGGTCAGCGACTCCACCAGGCGCTCGCTCTCCGTCCGGTGCCGCCGGGCCGCCGTCAGCTCCCGCAGCACCCCCGTCAGGAGCGCCGGCGGCAGGTGCGTCTCGTCCCGCAGCACCCCGCGGACCACCGCGAGCAGCCGCTGGAGCGAGCAGTCCTTCGCCACCCACCCCGAGGCCCCCGCCTGGAGCGCGAGCGCGGCCCGGCGGGCGTCGTCCTTCTCGGCGAGCACGATCACGCGGGGCGCGGGCTGCGCCTTGCGCACCCCCGCGACCAGGGCGATCCCGTCCCCGGCGGGCTCTCCCCCGGGATCGGGCGGTACGGCCGCCGGGGCCGCGGGCGCCGCGCCCAGGTCGGCGTCGACGAGCAGCACGTCGAAGCGGCGCCCCTCCGCGGCCCCCCGGTCCAGGCAGCGCAGGGCGGCCGGAGCGCTGCCCGCCGCGGCGACGTCGACGTCCGGCTCGGCCGCGAGCGCGGCGGCCAGCGACTCGGCGAAGACGCGGTGGTCGTCCACCACCAGGACCCGGATGCGTGCCACGGACAAACCCCCAAGTGTCGAGGAGAGACCGGCGCGGTACGGCGCCGGGGGCGGGTCCGCCGAGCGCACGGCCGCCGCCGTGCCCTGACTGCTACCCCGCGCTCCCGGCGCCGTACCCGACGGGTCTCGCCCCCTGAGCGGCACCGGCCCCCACCGGCGCTGCCCCACAGAGTAGGGGTGGGGCGGCGCCGTGGGGGCCGATTGGCGGAAGTGTCCGAAGTCGACCGTCCGGTGGCCGGAGGGGCCCGCCGGCTCAGAGGCGGCGGGCGCCCGCCGAGGGGACCGCCGGGAAGACGCCCGGCTCCGCGTACCCGGCGGCCGCGAATGCCTTCCGGACCGCGGCCGCGACCTCCTCCGCCCGGTCCTCGTCCACCAGGACCACCGCCGAGCCGCCGAAGCCGCCGCCGGTCATCCGGGCGCCGAGCGCGCCGGCCTCGTTCGCCGCCGTCACCACCAGGTCCAGCTCCGGGCAGGAGACCCGCAGGTCGTCCCGGAGCGAGGCGTGGCCCTCGGTGAGGATCGGGCCGACCGCCCGGGTGGCGCCGGCGTCGAGCAGGGCGATCACCCGGACCACCCGGTCGTTGTCGGAGACCACGTGCCGGACGTACCGCAGAATCGTCTCGTCGCTCAGACGGTCGAGGGCGGCGGGCAGATGCGCGGCGTCCACCTCGCGCAGGGCGCGCACCCCGAGCGCCCGCGCGCCCGCTTCGCAACCGGCGCGCCGCTCGGCGTACGCGCCGTCCCCGAGCGCGTGCTTCACCCGGGTGTCGACGACGAGGAGCGCCAGCCCCTCGGCGGCGAGGTCGAAGGGCACCTGCCGGTAGGACAGGTCCCGGGTGTCCAGGTGGAGGGCGTGGCCCTCCTCGGCGCAGGCGGAGGCCATCTGGTCCATGACCCCGCAGGGCACGCCGACGAAGGCGTTCTCGGCGCGCTGGGCGATCCGGGCCAGTTCGGGGCGGGTGAGGCCGAGGTCGAAGAGGTCGTTCAGGGCGAGGGCGGTGACGACCTCCAGGGCGGCCGAGGAGGAGAGGCCGGCGCCGGTGGGCACGGTGGAGGTGAGGTGGACGTCGGCGCCGGTCACCGGGTGGCCGGCCTCGCGCAGCGCCCAGACGACGCCGGCCGGGTAGGCGGCCCAGCCGCCGCCGGAGAGCGGGACGAGGGAGTCGACGCCGAGCTGGACGATGCCGCCGTCGACGTCACCGGAGTGCAGCCGCAGGACGCCGTCGTCGCGGCGGGAGACGGCGGCCACCGTGGTGTGCGGGAGGGCGAGCGGCAGCACGAAGCCGTCGTTGAAGTCGGTGTACTCGCCGATCAGGTTGACCCGCCCGGGGGCGGCCCAGACGCCGTCGGGCGCGGCGCCGTACAGCGCCTCGAAGTCGGTGGCGACGTTCACGCGTCCTCCTCCCGGAGCCGGGCGAAGGCCCAGGCGTCGGCGACGACGTCCGCCAGGTCCGGGCGGGACGGGGTCCAGCCGAGCCGCTCGCGGGCGGCCTCGGCGGAGGCGACGAGGACGGCCGGGTCGCCGGGGCGGCGGGCGGCGGTGAGCTCCGGGACCGGGTGGCCGGTGACCTTGCGGACGGTCTCGATCACCTCGCGGACCGAGAAGCCGTTGCCGTTGCCGAGGTTGCAGACCAGGTGCTCGCCGGCCGGGACGGTGGCGTCCGTCATGGCGTCCAGGGCGAGGAGGTGGGCCTCGGCGAGGTCGGCGACGTGGATGTAGTCGCGGACGCAGGTGCCGTCGGGGGTCGGGTAGTCGTCGCCGTAGACGGAGATCGCCGCGCGGCGGCCGAGGGCGACCTGGAGGACGAGCGGGACGAGGTGGGACTCGGGGTCGTGGCGCTCGCCGAGCCCGCCGTACGCCCCGGCGACGTTGAAGTAGCGCAGGGAGACGGCGGCGAGGCCGTGGGCGGCGCACTCGCCGCCGATCATGTGGTCGACGGCGAGCTTGCTCGCCCCGTAGGGGCTGGTGGGGGCGGTCGGCGCGGACTCGGGGATCGGGACGGTCTCCGGTTCGCCGTAGGTGGCGGCGGTGGAGGAGAAGACCAGCTTGCGGACGCCGGCCGCGCGCATGGCGGCGAGCAGCGCCATGGTGCCGCCGACGTTGTTCTCCCAGTACTTCTCCGGGTGGACGACGGACTCGCCGACCTGCGAGAAGGCGGCGAAGTGCAGCACGCCGTCGTAGGAGGCGTCGAGCCACCGGGCGGCGTCCTGGACGCGGCCCTCGACGAACTCGGCGCCGGCGGGGACTCCCTCGCGGAAGCCGGTGGAGAGGTCGTCGAGGACGGTGACCCGGTGGCCCCGCTCCAGGAGGTGGGCGGCGACCACGCCGCCCACGTACCCCGCACCTCCGGTGACCAGGTACTTCTTCGGATCGGTCATGCGCTTGCCACCTCTCGGATGCGCCGGGCCGCGTCCTCCGGCCGGATGTCGTTCATGAACGCCCCCGTGCCGGACTCGGTGCCCGCGAGGAACTTCAGCTTCCCGGAGGCGCGCCGGACGGTGAACAGCTCCAGGTGCAGTCCGAAGTCCTCCCGCCGCTCGTCCGCGACCGGCGCCTGGTGCCAGGCGGCGATGTAGGGCGTGGGCGGCTCCGCCGGGCCGAAGATCCGGTCGAAGCGCCTCAAGAGTTCCAGATAGACCTGTGCGAAGCCCGTCCGGGCCGCCTCGTCGAGGGCGAGCAGGTCGGGGACGCGCCGGGTGGGGTGGAGGTGCACCTCGTACGGCCAGCGGGCGGCGTACGGGACGAAGGCGATCCAGTCCTCGGTCTCCAGGACGATCCGCTCGGCGTCGGCGCGCTCGCGGGCGACGAGGTCGTCGAAGAGGTTCCGGCCGGTGGCCCGGCGGTGCTCGTCGATCCGGCGCCGCACGAGGGCGGTGCGGGGGGTGACGTACGGGAAGGCGTAGATCTGGCCGTGGGAGTGGGGCAGGGTGACGCCGATCTCGCGGCCCCGGTTCTCGAAGCAGTAGACCTGCTGGACGCCGGGGAGGGAGGAGAGTTCGGCGGTGCGGTCGGTCCAGGCGTCGAGGACGAGGCGGGCCCGCTCCTCGGTGAGGTCGGCGAAGGAGGCGGTGTGGTCGTCGGTGAAGCAGACGACCTCGCAGCGGCCGACGCCGCCGGAGAGGGAGGGGAAGCGGTTCTCGAAGACCGCGACCTCGTAGCCCGCCTCGGGGATCTCGCTCTCGTGCCCGTCGCGGCCCGGGCAGAGCGGGCAGGCGTCGGCGGGCGGGAGGTAGGTGCGGCCCTGCCGGTGGGAGGCGACGGCGACGTGGTCGCCGGTGAGCTCGTCGTACCGGATCTCGGAGCGGGAGGCGACGGGGGTGAGGGGGCGCGGGTCGACGGCGGTGCGGACGGCGTCGTCGCGGGAGTCGTAGTAGATCAGCTCGCGCCCGTCGGCGAGCGTGGTGACGGTCTTCTTCACGGGGGTGCCCTCCGGGCGCGAACAAACAGAACCAAGCACAAAGAACCACAACCGAACATCGGAGTCAACGCCGGAGCCCGGCCCGGCCCCGCGGCCCCCCGGTTCAGCGCGGCGTGCGCTGCTCCGGCACCGCCCGGTCCAGCAGGCCCGTCCGGGCCGCGAGGGCCGCCGCCTCCAGGCGGGAGCCGACCCCGAGCTTCATCAGGACCCGCTGCACGTGCGTCCGCGCCGTGCTCGGCGCGATCCCCATGCCCGCCGCGATCAGCCGGGTGTCCTCGCCCTCCGCGACCCGCACCAGAACCTCCACCTCCCGGTGGGTCAGCAGCCGCAGCAGCCGCTGCGCCTCGTCGTCCGGCTGCGCCGCCGGGTTCAGCAGCTCCGCGAAGGCCCCCGCGAGCAGCGCCGGCGCCACCGCCGCCTCCCCCGCCCGGGCCTTGAGCAGCGCCCGCTCGACGCCCTCGATCCGCTCGTCGTGCCGGACGTACCCGGACGCCCCGGCCGCGAAGGCCGCCGCGATCCCGCGCGGCGACGGCACCGGGCCGAGCACCACCACGGCCACCTGCGGCCGCTCCCGCTTGATCCGCGCGACCGGCTCGAAGGCCCCCGGCTCGGCCGGCGCCGCCGTGCCGAAGAGGCAGACCTCCGGAGCCCGGCCCACCACGACCTCCGCGGCGCCCGCCGCCGGCGCGGCCGCCGCGAGCACCCGGTGCCCGCGCAGCTTCAGCGCCGAGGCGAGCGCCTCCGCGAGCAGGCGGTGGTCGTCCACGACCACGAGCCGTACGCCCATCCCGTCCGTCCCCCATCCCCCGGGCGTGCCGTCCCCGGCACCTCTGACCCGGCAAGCTACACGCTCCCCCGCCCCGTGGCGCGCCAACCGCCGCCCCACGAAAGGGGGACGGACACGGAAAGGGCCTCCCCGGTGCTCCGGGGAGGCCCTTCTCGTCGGCGGTCGCGGGCCGTCAGCCCTTGGTGCCGAAGGAGGCCGCGAGGTACCGCTTGCCGTAGGCGCTGTCGGACTCGCGCGTCTTGTTCACGTAGGTGGCCGAGAGGAAGAGCCGGCCGTCGGCGTAGCGGAATTCGGAGCCGGTGACGGAGAAGCTGGTCTCGATGTCCCGGTTCGCCTTGTCCGACGGGTTCTCCAGGAGCACCGTCTCCTTCATCGTGCCGCCGTTGACGGAGACGATCTGCCCGCCCTTGTCGTACGGGGGCACCTTGTACGCGATGAGGTCGCCGCCGTCCATGCGCAGCGGCATCAGCGTGTACCCGTCGCCCGCGTCGGCCTTCTCGGGCGCCATGCGGCCGTCGGAGAGGTCGAAGGCGACGATCTCGTTGGTCTCGTCGCCGTACTCGCCGGTGGAGCCGTCGTGCTCCTCGGTCGGCAGGTAGAGCCGGTCGTTGCCGACGAGGGCCTGCGAGCAGTCCTCGACGGCGGTGGAGCCGCACCGGGCCGCGTAGCGGTCGGCGTTGGCCGTGATCTTGGTCCGCAGCTTTCCGGTCTTCTCGTCGATGGAGAAGAAGTCGGAGATGCCGCTGCCGTCGTCGGCGGCGTCGCCGACGTTGGCGGCGACGACCAGCGGCTTGGTCGAGATGACCGCCGTGTACTTCACGCCCGTCGGCATCTTGTACTGCGAGAGCGGCTTGCCCGTCTTCGGGTCCAGGTTCTGGACGAGGACGGACTCGGCGCCGTACGCGCCGCACTTGCGGACCGCGACGAGGCCGGCGCCGCCGCCGTAGCCCATGTCGTAGCAGTTCTGGTCGTTGGACTGCGGCTTCCAGCGGACCTTGCCGGTGGCCGCGTCGAAGGCCGCGCCGCCGTCGGTGCCGCCGGCGGCGACGGTGCCGCCGCCGAGCGTCACCTCGTTGAAGCGGGCCTTCTCGTCGCCGCCGCCGCTGACCGAGGCGGACCAGAGGAGCTTGCCGGTGTTCAGGTCGACCATGCCGACCTGGTTGCAGCTCTGGTAGTAGCGGGGTGCGACGCGCTTCTTCTCCTCGAAGAGGATCGGCACCTTGTGGTCGGCGGTCATGTGCCGGGACGCGCCGCAGACCTGGCCGGCCAGCGGCAGGGTCCAGGCGACCGTGCCCTTGTCGATGTCGTAGCCGACGATCGAGTTGACGCCCGTCTTCACGAAGGTCCTGTCGGTGAGCCAGGAGCCGTCGACGGGCGTGGTGTCGGGCACCTTCGGCATGTCGACGCGGAAGGCGAGGCGGGCGCCGGTCCGGGCGCCCGGCTTCTCCTTGCCGTCGCCGCCCAGGCCGTTGCCGGAGCCGCCGTCGCCGGAGCCGCCGGTGGCGTCACCGCCCCCGCCGCCGGAGGCGGACTGGCCGGTGCCGCCGGTGCCCTTGGCGTCCGGGGGCGCGTCCGGCCCGGAGTTGGCGTACCAGATGCCGCCGCCGACGATCAGGGCGACGGCCACGACCGCCGCGACGATGATCTGGGCCTGCGCCGACAGCTTCTTCCGCCCGCCCGGCGGGGCCGGGACGGGCTGCTGCGGCGCGGTCGGATAGCCGTACGGCTGCTGCTGGTTCGGGTAGCCGTACGGCGGCGGGACCGGCTGCTGGTGCTGCTGCGGGGCCTGCGGGTAGCCGTAACCGGGCTGCGGGACCTGCTGCGGGTAGCCGGGGCCCGGCTGTCCCTGCGGGGGCGTCGGGGCGCCGAAGCCGCCCTGGGCCGGGTCCTGCGGGGCGCCGAAGCCGCCCGGCGGCGGGTAGCCGCCGGGGGGCTGGTTCGGCGGGGGGCCCGGCGGCTGGTTCGGCGGCGGGGGTGGCTGGGTCATCGGTCCGCGTACCTCACTTGCTGAAGCCCATCATCGTCTTGGTCTCCTTCTCCTCGGCGTCGTTGGTCGCGGAGACCCGACCCGCCGCCACCACGAAGGTGCCGTTGCCGTAGGCGTATCCGGCGCTGAAGAAGCCGCTCTCGATCTGCGCGACCGAGACCGGGTGCTTGAGGAGGATCTTCGGCGCGCCACCGGTCGGGGCGATCGTGGCGACCGCGCCGCCCTTGTCGTACTTGGGCGCGACGTAGGCGAGGACCTCGCCGCCCTCCATGCGCAGCGGCGTCATCTGCTGCTCGTCGGGCGCCTTCGAACGCCACTTGGGCTTGCCGGTCTTCAGGTCGAAGGCGACGACCTCGTTGGAGGTGCCGTAGTCGGTGTCGGTCGCCATGTAGAAGGTGTCGCCGGCGGCGGCGACGCCGGTGCAGCCCTGGAGGTTGCGGCCGAAGATGATCAGGCCGCCGCCGCAGCGCGGGGCGAACTTGTCCTTGCCGCCCTGGATCTGGGAGCGGACGGTGCCGTTCGGGTTGAGCGCGACGATCGACCACTTCTTCTGCTCGCGCTGGAAGGAGGAGACGACCAGCGGGTTCACCGAGTAGACCTTGTCGACCTCCCAGGTGGCGGCCAGCTTGTAGGTCCACTTGGCCTTGCCCGTGTTCGGGTCGACCTCGCTGATCGTGTGCTGCTCCTTGCTCACGTCGGCGGTGCGGCACTGGTTGGCCGCGACCAGCTTGGTGGCGTCGCCGGCGTAGGCGTACGGCTTGCAGTCGCCGGTGGGGCCGGTGAAGACCTGGCGGCCGTCGGTGAGCGAGAAGCCGTAGGCGCTGCTGCTGCCGGCCGCGGTGACCGTGTTGCCGCCGATGGCGAGGGTGTTGTCGGAGAAGGCGAAGAGGCCGGTCGGCTTCGGGACGGCCTTCTTCCAGCCCGCCTTGCCGGTCTTGAGGTCGATCTGCTGGAGCATCGTGCACTTGGCGCCGTCCTTGGCGCTCTCCTCGTACCCGAAGACCATCAGGCCGTTGGCGCCCGGCTGGGCCGGGGCGGCGCACAGCTTGAACGGCACGTCGACCGACCACTTCTTGGCGCCGTCGGCGAGCGAGTAGCCGGCGACGCCCTTGTACATGGCCTTGACGACGGTGTCGCCGACGATCCAGGGGCCGAAGACCTCGGAGCCGTTGCGGGGCAGGTCGACGTCGTTGGTGGTGAGGAAGTTGACCTTCGCCTCGCCGGGCTGGCGGGCCGCGTTGAGGTCGTCCTCGCCGCCCTTGTCGCCGTCGCCGGAGCCGTCGCCCTGGTCGACCGACTCGGTCGGCTTCGGCGCGGCGGTGGCGCTGGAGGCGCTGGCCGTCGGGTTCGCGACGGGCGTTTCCTCACCGTCACCGCCGCCGACGACGGCCCAGGTGGTGACCGCGGCGACGGCGACGACGGCCGCCGCGACGGCCGCGACGAGCGCGGTGCGCTTCTTGGACGCGTCGCCGGAGCCGCCGGCCGGGGCGGGCGCGGCCGGGTACATCGGCTGGGTCTGGCCCGGGTAGCCCCCGTAGGGACCCGGCTGCTGCCCGTACGGGCCGGGCTGCTGGCCGTACGGACCGGGCTGCTGCGGCGGCTGGCCGTACGGGCCCGGCTGCTGCGGCTGCTGCGGGTAGCCGTACGGGCCGGGCTGCGGGGCCTGCTGCGGGTAGCCGTACCCGGGCTGGGCCTGCGGCGGCTGGCCGGGAGCCTGCGGCGGCTGGGCCGGGGCCTGCGGCGGGGCGGGCGGCATCTGCGGCGGCTGGGCCGGCATCTGGGGCGGGACCGGCGGCGTACCGCCCGGGTTCGCGTTCGGGTCCTGGGGAGCTCCGAAGCCCCCCGGCGGCTGGTTGCTGGGCGGCTGGGTCATCAGCGCTTCCCCCTTGGCTGTGAGCGGGTTTTCTTTCTACCACTCGCGGGGTGGCGCAAAAGCGACCGGTCCGTCCCTTGTGCCCAAGGGAGGACCGGTCCGTGATGCCGTCGTTATGCGTTCTCGGCCAGTTCGAGCCAGCGCATCTCCAACTCTTCACGTTCTCCCGACAGTTCCCGCAACTCGGCGTCGAGCTTCGCGACCTTCTCGAAATCGGTCGCGTTCTCGGCGATCTGCGCGTGGAGCTTCGTCTCCTTCTCGGAGATCTTGTCGAGCTGCCGCTCGACCTTCTGGAGCTCCTTCTTCGCGGCGCGGGCGTCGGCGGCGGAGACGCCGCCCTTCTGCTGCGGGGCGGGCGCGGCGGCGGGCGCCGGGGCGGCCGCCGCGATCATCCGCTGCCGCCGCTCCAGGTACTCGTCGATGCCGCGCGGCAGCATCCGCAGGGTCTGGTCGCCGAGCAGGGCGAAGGTGCGGTCGGTGGTGCGCTCCAGGAAGAAGCGGTCGTGGGAGATGACGACCATGGAGCCGGGCCAGCCGTCGAGGAGGTCCTCCAGCTGGGTCAGGGTCTCGATGTCGAGGTCGTTGGTGGGCTCGTCGAGGAAGAGGACGTTGGGCTCGTCCATGAGGAGGCGGAGCAGCTGGAGGCGGCGGCGCTCGCCGCCGGAGAGGTCGCCGACCGGCGTCCACTGCTTCTCCTTGCCGAAGCCGAACTGCTCGCAGAGCTGCCCGGCGGACATCTCGCGGCCCTTGCCGAGGTCGACGCGGTCGCGGACCTGCTGCACGGCCTCCAGGACGCGCAGCTGGGCGGGGAGCTCGGTGACGTCCTGGGAGAGGTAGGCGAGCCGGACGGTCTTGCCGACGACGATCCGGCCGGCCGGCGGCTGCTTCTCGCCCTGCGAGAAGGCCGCCTCCGCCAGCGCCCGCAGGAGTGAGGTCTTGCCCGCGCCGTTGACGCCGACGAGGCCGACGCGGTCGCCGGGGCCGAGCTGCCAGGTGAGGTGCTTCAGGAGCGTCTTGGGCCCGGCGGTGACGGTCACGTCCTCCAGGTCGAAGACGGTCTTGCCGAGCCGGGCGTTGGCGAACTTCATCAGTTCGCTGGTGTCGCGGGGCTCCGGCACGTCCGCGATGAGCGCGTTGGCCGCCTCGATGCGGAAGCGGGGCTTGGAGGTGCGGGCGGGGGCGCCGCGCCGCAGCCAGGCCAGCTCCTTGCGGACCAGGTTCTGCCGCTTGACCTCCTCGGTGGCGGCGATCCGCTCCCGCTCGGCGCGGGCGAAGACGTAGTCGGAGTAGCCGCCCTCGTACTCGTACACGTCACCGCGCTGCACGTCCCACATGCGGGTGCAGACCTGGTCGAGGAACCAGCGGTCGTGGGTGACGCAGACGAGCGCCGAGCGGCGGTTCTGGAGGTGGCCGGCGAGCCAGGCGATGCCCTCGACGTCCAGGTGGTTCGTGGGCTCGTCGAGGACGATCAGGTCCTGGTCGTCGATGAGGAGCTTGGCGAGCGCGATGCGGCGGCGCTCGCCGCCGGAGAGCGGACCGATGACGGTGTCGAGGCCGTGCTCGAAGCCGGGCAGGTCGAGCCCGCCGAAGAGGCCGGTGAGCACGTCCCGGATCTTGGCGCTGCCGGCCCACTCGTGGTCGGCCAGGTCGCCGATGACCTCGTGCCGGATCGTGGCCTTCGGGTCGAGCGAGTCGTGCTGGGTGAGCACCCCGAGGCGGAGGCCGCCGCTGTGGGTGACGCGGCCGGTGTCGGCCTCCTCCAGCCGGGCGAGCATCCTGATGAGGGTGGTCTTGCCGTCGCCGTTGCGCCCCACGACCCCGATCCGGTCCCCTTCGGAGACGCCGAGCGAGACCCCGTCGAGCAGGGCACGGGTGCCGTACACCTTGCTGACGTTCTCGACATTGACCAGGTTGACGGCCATTTCACTCCTGTGGCGGGGCATGCGATCGACGTCCAAGGGTACGTCGGTGACCGGAGCACGGTCCGCCCGACGGGTGATCACCCTTCGTGACGACGCGATCCGCGTCCGGCCGCCGCGGGACGGCGAGGTGCGGGCCGGTCCACCAGGAACCAGCCCGCCAGGGCCGCCGCGACCGCCGCCGGGGCGGTGACCTCCACCGCGACCAGGGTGGCCGTGTGGCCCTCCAGCAGGCCGCCGAAGCCGGTCATCGACAGGCCGAGGATCCCCAGCAGGGCGAGCGTGACGCCGAGGGCGGCGAGCGGGCCGGAGCCGCCGGTGCGGGGGACGGGCGCCGGGGCCTCGAAGCGGCGGAAGACCGCGACGAGCAGGGCCGTCAGCAGGGCCGCCGCCGCGAGCCGGAGCGGCAGCTGCGCCCACCAGGCGGCGGAGGCCGGGGCGGGGAGCTCCAGGCCGAGCCCGAGCATCGCCCCGTACACGCCGAGCATCGCCGTCAGGTGCCAGAGGAAGGCGGTCATCGCGAGCCCGTTGGCGGCGACCACCGCGCGCCAGACCCCGGCCCGGGCCACCAGCCGCCCGCCCGGCCCCTTCAGCAGCTCGACCGCGCCGACCAGCCACAGGCCGTGGCAGAGCAGGGCCAGCGTCGGCGGCGCCATGTTGGAGACCTTCTCGCCGGGCATGCCCACCATCGACAGCGGGTACGGCCCGAGGGCGACGAGCGCGGCGGCGCCGAGGAGCCCCGCCCCGGCGAGGAGCGCCGGCCGCCGGAGCATGCCGTCGGCGCGCAGGAAGCCGAGCTGGTGGACCGCCAGCCAGACGAAGACGAAGTTCAGGAACTCGACGTACGGCACCCCGGCCGCGAACCGCAGGGCGTCGACCAGGACCGCCCCCGCCACGAGGCCGCCGAAGGCCCCCCAGCCGTACCGCTCGTGCGCCCGCAGGAGCGGCGGGGTGAGGGCGGCCATCGCCAGGTAGATCCCGACGAACCAGAGCAGCTGCGTGACCAGCCGCAGGACGACCCCCATGAGGCCGCCGTCCGCGCCGAGCAGCTGGATCGCCAGCGCGACCGCGCCCCACACGGCGACGAAGACCATCGTGGGCCGCAGCAGCCGCCGCAGCCGGGCCCGCAGGAAGTCCGCGTACCCCGGCCGGGAGCGGTGGGCGAGGGCGTGCCCGAAGCCGCCCACGAAGAAGAAGACCGGCATCACCTGGAGCGCCCAGGTCGCCGCCTGGAGTTCCGGTACCACGGCGAGGAGGTTCCCGACCCGTCCGTCCGGGCCGACCGCGGCCATCAGCCAGTGCCCGAGCACGACGACGGCGAGCGAGGCGACCCGGAGCAGGTCGACGTACCGGTCCCGCGTCGCCGGCGTGGCGGCGGCGAGTTCACGCGCGCTGAATCCCATGCGGGTACGGTCCCGCGCCGGCCCGGCCCGCCGACAGGGCGCGGATACTCAACCGGCGGCTGAGTACGGGCCGGTGCCCGCCGGTTCAGAGGAGGGTGGCGCCGGGGGCCGGGGAGGTGGCGGGGCGGGCCGTGCGGCAGGTGCCGGAGGCGGTGAGGGCGGCGGCGACCGCGGCCGCCGCCTCCTGGTCCTTCACCAGGAACGCCGTCGTGGGGCCCGAGCCGGAGACCAGGGCCGCGAGGGCGCCCGCCTCGGTGCCGGCCGCGAGGGTCGCGGCGAGCGAGGGGCGCAGGGAGAGCGCGGGGGCCTGGAGGTCGTTGGCGAGGGCGCCCGCGAGGGCGACGGCGTCGCCGGTGCGCAGGGCTTCCAGGAGGGCCGGGGAGGCGGCCGGCTCGGGGACCTCGGTGCCCTCGGCGAGGCGGTCGAACTCGCCGTACACCGCCGGGGTCGACAGTCCGCCGTCCGCGACGGCGAAGACCCAGTGGAAGGTGCCGCCGACCGGCAGCCCGGTCAGCCGCTCGCCGCGCCCGGTGCCGAGCGCGGCCCCGCCGACCAGGCTGAAGGGCACGTCGGAGCCGAGTTCGGCGCAGATCTCCAGGAGCGCCTCGCGGGGGGTGTCGAGGCCCCACAGCGCGTCGCAGGCCAGGAGCGCGCCGGCGCCGTCGGCGCTGCCGCCGGCCATGCCGCCGGCGACCGGGATGTCCTTCCTGATGTGGAGGTGGACGTCCGGGGAGAGGCCGTGCCGGGCCGCGAGGAGTTCGGCGGCGCGGGCGGCCAGGTTGGTGCGGTCGAGGGGGACCCTGTCCGCGTCGGGGCCCTCGCAGGTGATCGTCAGGCCGTCGGCGGGGGTGGCGGTCACCTCGTCGTACAGGGAGACGGCGAGGAAGACGTTGGCCAGGTCGTGGAAGCCGTCGGGGCGGGCGGCGCCGACCGCGAGCTGCGCGTTGACCTTGGCGGGGACCCGTACGGTCACGCTCTTCGCGCCGACCGCGCCGTTCTCGCCGGCCGCCCGGTTCACACCGCTCACACCGCTCACACCGTTCTCGCCGCTCACACCGTTCTCGCCGCTCACACCGTTCTCGCCGGTCGCGCCGTTCATGCCTTCGCCTCCGCGATCCGCGCGAACTCCTCCACCGTCAGCGCCTCGCCGCGCGCCTGCGGCGAGATCCCGGCCTTCACCAGGGCCTCCTCGGCGGCGGCCGGGGAGCCCGCCCAGCCGGCGAGGGCGGCGCGCAGGGTCTTGCGGCGCTGCGCGAAGGCCGCGTCGACGACCGCGAAGACCTCTTCCTTGCTCGCGGTGGTGGCGATCGGCTCGCTGCGGCGGACCAGGGAGACGAGGCCGGAGTCGACGTTGGGCGCGGGCCAGAAGACGTTGCGGCCGATGGCGCCGGCCCGCTTGACCTCGGCGTACCAGTTCGCCTTCACGGAGGGGACCCCGTACACCTTGTTGCCCGGTCCGGCGGCGAGCCGGTCCGCGACCTCGGCCTGGACCATGACGAGGGTCCGCTCGATGGTCGGGAAGCGGTCGAGCATGTGGAGCAGGACGGGCACGGCCACGTTGTACGGGAGGTTGGCGACGAGCGCGGTCGGCGCCGGGCCCGGCAGCTCCTGGACCAGCATGGCGTCGGAGTGGACCAGCGCGAAGCGGTCCTTCCGGTCCGGCATCCGCGCGGCGATCGTCGCGGGCAGCGCGGCGGCCAGGACGTCGTCGATCTCGACGGCGGTCACCCGGTCGGCGGCCTCCAGGAGCGCCAGGGTGAGGGAGCCGAGGCCGGGCCCCACCTCGACGACCACGTCGTCCGGGCGCACGCCCGCGGTGCGGACGATGCGCCGGACGGTGTTGGCGTCGATGACGAAGTTCTGGCCCTTCTGCTTCGTGGGGCGCACGCCGAGGGCGGCGGCCAGCTCACGGATGTCGGCGGGGCCGAGGAGGGCGTCGGGGCCGTCGGGGCCGGTGGTGGTGCTCACCGGTACAGCCTAGGCCCTGTCGGGCGCGTCACCGGAAGAGCCTGCGCCCGCAGTGCGGCCAGGGGCCGGCGCCGCGCTGCACGTACAGCTTCTTCGCCCGGTACGTCTGCTCGGCGGCGGGCGCGTCCTGGGCGACGCCCTCGCCGCCGAGGGAGCGCCAGGTGGCGGGGTCGAACTGGTAGAGGCCGCCGTACGTCCCCGAGGGGTCGACGGCGTCCGGCCGGCCGCCGGACTCGCAGGCGGCGAGCGCGCCCCAGTCGAGGCCGTCGGCGCCGGAGACGGAGGTGGGCAGGGGGCGGGTGCCGACGCGGACCCGGCGGGAGACGGGTTCGCGGACGATCTCCTCGCCGGTGCGGCGCGGCGTCTGCCGCACCCCGTTGACGGTCCGCAGGTGGTACGTGATCCGGCGCAGGCCGGGGGCGCCCTGTCGTTCGACGACCTCGGTGCCGGCGAAGAGCCCCGGGTCGCGGACGCGCTCGACGGCGTACGGGACGGCCTCCTCGCGGATCTGGGTGGAGCCGGTGATCCGCAGCACGGTGACGGTCTGCCCGTCGCGGGGGAAGGCGTCGCCGGGGACGGAGGTGGTGTCCTCGCCGCCGAGGGTGATGCCGGCCTCGTCGAGGGCCTCGGCGACGGTGGCGGCGTTGGTGCGGACGGTCCGTTCGCGTCCGTCGGCGAGGAAGGTGACCGCGCGTTCGGTGCGGACGTCGAGGGCGAGGCCGGTGCGGGAGATGGCGGCGGAGCGGGAGACCGAGAGGTGGGCGCCCTCGGCGCGGACGCCGAGCTGGCGCAGGGCGCCGTCGACGGTGTCGGCGGTGGTCCACACCTGGCGGCGGTGGCCGTCGAGGGTGAGGGCGACCGGCCGGCCGTACCGGAGGACGATCTCGTCGCCGTCGGCCAGTTCCTCGCCGGGGGCGGGGGCGACGAGGTCGTGCGCGCCGACGGCCAGTCCCTCGTCGGCGAGGAGTTCGCCCACGTCGTCGGCGAAGGTGTGCAGGGTGCGGGGGACGCCGTCGACGGAGAGCCGGACCGCCTTGTCGTCGGCGACGAAGGCGGTGGTGCCGCCGGCCAGGAAGGCGACGACGAGGGCCTGCGGGACGAGCCGCCGCAGGCCGTCGCCGGCGGGGCGGACGGGCTTGCGGCGCCGGGCCCCGCGCCGGGCGGCGGTGCGGCCCTGGGCGGGCACGGCCGGCGGCGCGGGCAGGGGCACGGCGAGGGGGGCGGCCTGGGTGGGCTGCTCGTGGACGGGCAGCGTGGCCGCCGCCCCCCGCCGTCCGGCGCGGTGACTGCCCTGGGAAGTGCTCACGAGGCCGGGACCCTAGCCCCGGCGGTCGTCACTCTCCAGATCGACCCGACTACGACACGTAACCGTTATGCATCGGTGACCATCAGTAGTCGAAGGCGCGGGCCGTGTTCACGGCGAGGGCCTCCGCCATCGCGTTCTCGTCGATGCCGCGGACCTCGGCCATCGCCCGGACGGTGACCGGGATCAGGTACGGGGCGTTGGGGCGGCCGCGGAAGGGCGCGGGGGTGAGGAAGGGGGCGTCGGTCTCGACGAGGACGAGGTCGAGGGGGGCGACGGCGAGGGCGTCCCGCAGCGGCTGGGCGTTCTTGAAGGTCATGTTGCCGGCGAAGGACATGTAGTAGCCCTTGGCGGCGCAGATCTCCGCCATCGCGGCGTCGCCGGAGTAGCAGTGGAAGACGGTCCGCTCGGGGGCGCCCTCCTCGTCGAGGACGCGCAGGACGTCGGCGTGCGCCTCCCGGTCGTGGATGACGAGCGTCTTGCCGTGCCGCTTGGCGATCTCGATGTGGGCGCGGAAGGAACGCTCCTGCGCGGCCATGCCCTCGGGGCCGGTGCGGAAGAAGTCGAGGCCGGTCTCGCCGACGCCGAGGACGTGCGGGAGGGCGGCGAGCCGGTCGATCTCGGCGAGCGCGTCGTCGAGGGCGGCGTCGCCGCCCGCGTCCCTGGCGCCCTGCCGGGACCACCCTCCCCCAGCCCCGGGGGGCTGGGAGGTGCCCCCAGGCTCCCCCAGCACGATCCGGGGCGCTTCGTTGGGGTGCAGGGCGACGGCCGCGTGCACGTTCTCGTACCGCTCCGCCGTCTCGGCGGCCCACCGGGAGCCCTTCACGTCGCAGCCGACCTGGACCACCGTCGTCACGCCGACGGCGGCGGCCTTGGTCAGGGCCTCCTCGACCGTGCCGGACTGCATGTCCAGGTGGGTGTGCGAGTCCGCGACCTCCACGAGGAGGGGTTCGGGCAGCGGCGGCGGGGCGTCCTTGGCACTCATGGCCCCGATCGTACGAAGCCATGAGCGCGCCCGCGAAGCCTTACTTCCTGCGGAAGGGGTGGAACAGGTCGGACAGGTGCCGGTGGTGCGGCACCGGCGGGGCCTCGGCGGCGGCCTCCTCGGTCAGTTCCTGTCCGATCGGGCCGGCCGGCGACACGGGCTTGGTGGCCCGGGCCCCGTGCTGGTGCCGTTCGGCGGCCGCGACCGTGTCGAGCACCGACGCCACCTGGCCCGCGCGCATGATCCGGACGACGTGGCCGCCGCAGTTCATGCAGGTGGGACGGGACAGCGGGGACGGCACCCGCTCGCCGTCGGCCTTGTAGACGACGAATTCCTGGCCGGCCGCGTCGACGTGGTGCTCGATGTCGTACGCCTGTTCCCAACCGTATCCGCAGCGCATGCAGGCGAAGGCGTACGCCTCATGGGCGACGGATATGCCGGTGCCGGTGATCTCGCTCATGCCAGCTCCTCTCCACCGGTCCAGTGGACGCCTTTTCGGGCCGGAGCGCATCAGCACGGGGAAAACCGTGGAAGGACCGTGGGGGGTTCTTTGGTCTTCCCTTGCCGAGCGCCCTGCGAAGCTTTCCGGCGCCGGTTTCGGCTTTGCCTTTCAGATTAGCCCTTTACCGTTTCCAGGGCCCCCTTTGCCCTTTCCGGGGGTTGCCTTCCGGTCTGCGGTCCTCCTCGCCCCGTGTCCGGGGCTCGCCACCCCGCTTCCGGGACTCCCGCGGGCCGTTTCCGGGGCCCGCGGGCCGTTCCTCACGGCGCGTTCTTGGCCGCGACGACCGCGTCGAAGACCTCCCGCTTGGGCAGTCCCGCCTCGGCGGCGACCGCGGCGATCGCCTCCTTGCGCCGCTCCCCCGCCTCCTCGCGCACCCGCACCCTGCGCACCAGCTCGGCCGCGTCCAGCTCCTCCGGCCCGGTCTCCGGGGCGCCCTCGACGACGACCGTGATCTCGCCCCGCACCCCTTCCTTCGCCCAGGCGGCCAGCTCGCCCAGCGGGCCCCGCTTGACCTCCTCGTACGTCTTGGTCAGCTCGCGGCAGACGGCGGCGCGGCGGTCGGCGCCGAAGACCTCGGCCATGGCGTCGAGGGTGTCGTCGAGCCGGTGCGGGGCCTCGAAGTAGACGAGGGTGCGCCGCTCGGCCGCGACCTCCCGCAGCCGGCCGAGCCGCTCCCCCGCCTTCCGCGGCAGGAAGCCCTCGAAGCAGAAGCGGTCCACCGGCAGCCCGGAGAGCGCCAGCGCCGTGAGCACGGCGGACGGGCCGGGGACGGCGGTGACCTTGATGTCCGCCTCGACGGCGGCGGCCACCAGCCGGTAGCCGGGGTCGGAGACCGACGGCATGCCCGCGTCGGTCACCAGGAGCACCCGGGCGCCGCCGGCCAGCGCCTCGACCAGCTCGGGCGTGCGGGCCGACTCGTTCCCCTCGAAGTAGGAGACGACCCGCCCCGTGGTGTGCACGCCCAGCGCGCGGGTCAGTCCGCGCAGCCGGCGGGTGTCCTCGGCCGCGACGATGTCCGCGCCCTCCAGCTCGGCGACGAGCCGGGGCGGGGCGTCCGCGATGTCGCCGATGGGGGTGCCTGCGAGTACCAGCGTTCCTGTCACCCGGCCATCCTCCCAGGAGTCGCGCGCGCGACGGCGCCGCGTACCGCCCGGACAGGCGACGCGCACAGGCGCAGTCCCTACGATGGCGCGGTGACCCGTACCGCACCCGAGGCCCTGGAGGGCCAGCACTCCATGGCGAAGACCGTGGCCGAGCCCTCGTCGTGGCAGCTGCGGCTGCGGCGCTTCGGTTACCGTCCGCCCGCCGCCGGCACGCTCTCCATCGGCGCCCGGGACCGGCTCGACCCGCCGTACACCCGGCCCTCGCCGCGGGTCGTGTCGCTGCTCGGGCTCGGCCCGGGGGCGGCCGACCGGCTGTGGCGGCTGGCCGCGTGGGGCGGCCCGCTGCTGGTCGCGGCGGTCGCCGGCGTGCTCCGGTTCTGGAACCTGGGCAAGCCGCACGCGGTGATATTCGACGAGACGTACTACGCCAAGGACTCGTGGGCCCTGATCAACCAGGGGTACGAGGGGGCCTGGCCCAAGGACGTCGACAAGTCGATCCTGCAGAACCCGGACGCGGTCCCGATCCCCACCGACCCCGGCTACGTCGTCCACCCGCCGATGGGCAAGTGGGTCATCGGCGTCGGCGAGAAGATCTTCGGCTTCGAGCCGTTCGGCTGGCGGTTCATGGTGGCGCTGCTCGGGACGCTCTCCGTCCTGATGCTGTGCCGGATCGGCCGCCGCCTCTTCCGCTCCACCTTCCTCGGCTGCCTCGCCGGACTGCTGCTCGCCGTCGACGGCCTGCACTTCGTGATGAGCCGCACGGCCCTGCTCGACCAGGTGCTGATGTTCTTCGTGCTGGCCGCCTTCGGCTGTCTGGTCGTCGACCGCGACCGGGCACGGAAACGGCTCGCCGCCGCCCTCCCGGAGGACGACGAGGGCGTGCTCCGGCCCGACGCGGAGATCGCGGAGACCCTGCGGCTCGGCTGGCGCCCGTGGCGGATCACGGCCGGCGTGATGCTGGGCCTGGCGGCGTCCACCAAGTGGAACGGCCTGATCTTCCTCGCCGCGTTCGGCCTGCTGACCGTCGTGTGGGACGTCGGCGCCCGGCGGACGGCGGGCGCGGTCCGCCCGTACCTCGCGGTGCTCAAGAAGGACGTGCTGCCCGCCTTCGTCTCGACGGTGCCGGTCGCGCTCGCCGCCTACCTGGCCACCTGGTCCGGCTGGATCGCCTCCGACAAGGGGTACTTCCGGGACTGGGCCGCCCAGCAGGACGCGGCGGACCCCGGCTTCTGGAGCTGGCTGCCGCAGTGGTGGCGCAGCCTGTGGCACTACGAGACCGAGGTGTGGGACTTCCACGTCAAGCTGACCTCGCCGCACACGTACGAGTCCAACCCCTGGTCCTGGCTGGTCACCGGCCGTCCCGTCTCCTACTTCTACGAGTCCCCGGCCCCCGGCACCGCCGGCTGCCCGGCCGGCGCGAAGGAGAAGTGCGCCCAGGAGATCCTGGCCCTCGGCACCCCCCTGCTGTGGTGGGCCGGCTGCTTCGCCCTCCTGTACGTCCTGTGGCGCTGGATCTTCCGCCGCGACTGGCGCGCGGGCGCGATCCTCTGCGCCTTCGCCGCGGGCTGGCTCCCCTGGCTCCGCTACCAGGAACGCACCATCTTCTTCTTCTACGCGGTCGTCTTCGTCCCGTACCTCTGCCTGGCGGTGGCGATGACGCTCGGCGCGATCATCGGCCCCAAGGGCTCCACCGAACGCCGCCGCACGATCGGCGCGGTGACGGCCGGCTGCCTGGTCCTCCTCATCGTCTGGAACTTCATCTATTTCTGGCCGATCTACACGGCGACCCCGATCCCGATGGACCAGTGGCGGGCGCGGATGTGGCTGGACACCTGGATCTAGCTGCGCGGACGTGAGAAGAGGGCGCGACCGGTGGTCGCGCCCTCTTGTCGTCGCCCGTGGCGGGGAAGGGGTCAGAAGTCGGGGCCCGCGATCCTCTCCAGGGCGTCCAGGTACATCACCTCGGCGCTCCGGAAGGGCTTGCTCCAGTCGCCGGTGCCCTTGTAGAGCTGCGACGCCCGGGCCGGGCCGCGCAGGGCGAGGAGGTCGGCGCGTCCGTCGCCGTCGGCGTCGCCGGCGCCGACGAGCGTGCCGAAGCCGCTCCAGCCGCCGCCGATCCGGGTGCGGGGCGCGAAGGTGCCGTCGCCCTTGCCGAGGTACTGCCACAGGACGCCGTCGCGGTCGCGGGCGACGAGGTCCCCGGCCGGGCCGCCGGCGAGGTTCCCGAGGGCCGTGATCTCGTTGTAGGCGCCCCAGCCGCCGCCGATCCTCTTGCGGGGGGCGAAGGGGGCTCCGGCGTTGCCGGTGCCGGGGTAGAGCCAGAGCACTCCGGACCTGTCGGCGGCGACGGCGTCGGTGCGGCCGTCGCCGGTGAGGTCGCTGCCGGCCGTGATCCTGTCGTAGATCTGCCAGCCCCCGCCGACCTTGGCGCGGGGGGCGAAGTTGCCGGTGCCGTTGCCCGTGTAGAGCCACAGCACGCCGGACCGGTCGCGGGCCAGGAGGTCGCCGACCGCCGAACCGCCCAGGTCGCCGGCGGCCTCGATGCGGTCGTAGACGTTCCAGCCCGAGCCGATCAGGGCCGTCGGCTCGCCCTCGTTGAGCCCGTGCCGCTCCTCGGTCGAGCGGTAGAAGAGGTCGGTGCGCCACAGGCGGCCGGCGGAGTCCCGGGTGAGGAGGTCGGGGGTGCCGTTGTCGTTGAAGTCGCGCGGCTGGGTCTTGCGGACGACCTTGAAGGTGCCCCGGGAGACGGCGGCGGGGCCGATGCCGTTGGCCGGGTCGCCGGTGATCTCCCAGGTGTGGTCGCCGTTGTGGAACGCCTCGTACGCCTCGGCGGTGTCCCAGCGGAAGACCGCCCCGGTGTCCCGGCAGCAGTCGGTGACGGTCGTGGTCTTCCCGGTGCGCACGTGGCGCACGGTCAGCTTCGCGGCGCTCACCGGCCGGGAGGTGGTCCAGGCGAAGGTGAACCCGTCGTTCCGGTCCAGGTCGAGGGTGGCCGGGGGCGCGGTGACGCCGGTGACGACGACCTCGGTGGGCTCCCCGGTGGCCGCGACCTTCTCGGCCTTCAGGCCGTCGCTCCCGGTGGCCGCGAGGCGGTACATGCCCTCGCCCTGTCCGAGGACGCCCCCGCGCGCGTAGAGGGTGCCGTCGGGGGCGGGCGCCAGCTCGTAGGCGTGGTCGAGGATCCGGACCGACTTCTTGGTGGTGAGGTGGTAGGCCGTGATGGCGTGGTGCGGGCTGGGCTGGTCGAAGCCCATCCCTCCCCGCTGCCCGTACACGACCCAGTCGCCGACCAGGCCGATCTGGAGGGTGCCCAGCGGCTGCTGCGGGTTGACCGGGACCTCCTGGACGGCTCCGGTGGCCCGGTCCGCGGCGAAGATCTTCGTCGGCTGGTCCGGCGAGGTGCTCGCGAACCACGCGGTGTGCGTCGCGGAGACGGCCTCGGCGCCGGCCGTGGAGTCGAGGAGCTCCGTGACGCCGGTGGCGAGGTCGACGAGGCCCCACCTGCTCTTCCCTCCCGACCCGAAGAGGACCTTGGCGTGGTCGGGGGTGGCCGGCAGGACCTCGTGGACGACCGCGTCCGCGGGGAGGCCGGTCACCGTCGTGGTGCCCGTCTCCGTGTGCTTGCGGAGCACCGTGCCGGTCTCGGTCGGGAGGGTGGTGAAGACGGCGTCGGCCGCCGCGCCGGCGTACTTCGCGCCGCCCGCCGCCGATCCGACGGGGACCTCCAGCGAACCGTTTGTGCCCAGGTTCCGCTGCGTGATCGTGTACGCCCCCCGGAAGACCAGGAAGTCGGTGGTCCGCGTCGACCGCAGGGAGACGTGGCCGGTGTAGGACTGGCCGGTGCCGTCCGCGTACCGCCGCCACGTCGAGGTGGCGTCGGGGCCGCGGGTGAGGAAGCCGTTCACGCCGGCCTCGACGAGGCCGCTGCCGTCGTTCGGGAACGGGATCGGGTCCGCGGCGGCGTCCGCCGCCTCCGCGACGAGGACCCCGGCCGCCGGCGCGGCGTGCGCGGGGGCGGTCAGCGCGCTCGCCCCGAGGGTGACGGCGAGGACGGTGGTGACGGCGGCGGCGAGCCGGCGCCGGGTGGGTGGGGCCAGGGGCACGTGTCATTCCTCCCGGGGGTGTCAGGCGCCTCATGCGCCTCACCGGTAAGACCCGCTGAAACGCGAATAGTTGTACGAGCGGAGCCCGGTTCCTCGGAGCGCTCCCGGTGTGACGGACGTGCCGGGGGTTCCTCGACAGGTGTCAGAGGCGGCTGGTTGACTCGTGGGTCCACACGGGGAGGGGAACCTGGCATGCGAAGTGGAGTCAAAGTCGGCGTCGTCGGGGGCGTGTTCGCCGTCGTCGCGAGCGGGGTCGCGTACGGGGGCTACAACCTCTGGAACGGGATCACCGGCGGTTCGGCCGATGTCGGGACGCGGGCGGCCGAGCGGCGGACCGGTCCGGTGACGGCGGAGGAGGTCACCGCCACCGCGCGGGACTTCCTCGCCGCCTGGGCGGCCGGGGAGGCCGATCGGGCGGGGCAGTTGACGAACGACCCGGTGACGGCGGGGCCGGCGGTGGCCGCGTACCGGGAGGGGGCCGGGGTCTCGGCGGCGGAGATCACGCCGGGGGCGCCGACGGGGGCGGTGGTGCCGTTCACGGTGAAGGCGACCGTGACGTACGAGGGGGTGTCGAAGCCGTGGACGTACGCGTCGAAGCTCACCGTCGTGCGCGGCGAGTCCACCGGCCGCCCGCTGGTGCGGTGGACGCCGGCCGTGCTGCACCCGAAGCTGACGGCCGGCGCCACGCTGCGGACCGGCGAGGCGAAGACGCCGCCGGTGAAGGCCGTCGACCACGAGGGCGTCGCGCTGCCGCCCGGGAAGTACCCGTCGCTGGTGCCCGTCCTGGACGCGCTGCGGCAACGGTACGGGGCGAAGGCCGGCGGCGAGGCGGGCGTCGAGACCTGGATCGAGACCGCCGACGGCACCCCGGGCAGCACGCTCCTGGTGCTGTCGGCGGGCAAGCCCGGTGAGCTGCGGACGACGATCGACGCGGACGTGCAGGCGGCGGCCGAGAAGGCGGTGAAGGAGTTCCCGTCGGCGGCCGTGGCCGCGGTCGAGCCGTCGACGGGCGCGATACGGGCGGTCGCCAACAACCCGGCGTCCGGCTTCAACACGGCGTTCCAGGGGAAGCAGGCGCCCGGCTCCACGATGAAGATCGTGACGGCGGCGATGATGATGCGGTACGGCATCGCCGGGCCGGGGACGGCGGTGGCGTGTCCGCCCACCGTGCGGTGGGAGGAGCAGACCTTCCAGAACCTCGACCGCTTCACCACCAGCGGCGACCTCACCAACGCGTTCGCGCGGTCCTGCAACACCGCCTTCATCAAGGCGATCCCCCCGCTGAAGGACAAGGGCGTCCACGACACCGCGCTCGGCGACACCGCCCGCGAGTGGTTCGGGATCGGCGAGGTGTGGTCGGTCGGCGTGGTGACCGAGGACGGGTCCGTGCCCGAGTCCGCCGGGTCCGAGACGGCGGCCTCGTACATCGGCCAGGGCAGGATCACCATGAACGCGCTCAACATGGCCTCGGTCTCCGCGACCGTGAAGAACGGCGGATTCCTCCAGCCGTACCTGGTCCCGAAGGACGTGGACGGGCGGGAGTTCGCGCGGGCCGAGCCGCTGCCGGGCGCGGTCGCCGAGGGGCTGCGGGGGATGATGCGGGCCGCGGCCACCGCCCCGTCCGGCACCGCGCGGGAGGCGATGGCCGGGGTGCCGTCGCCGAAGGGCGCGAAGACCGGTTCGGCGGAGGTCGGCGGCCAGGCCGACGCCAACAGCTGGTTCACCGGCTACTCCGGCGACCTCGCCGCGGCGGCCGTCGTCCAGTCCGGCGGGCACGGCGGCGACGCGGCCGGGCCGGTGGTGGCGGCGGTCCTGAAGGCGGGCTGACGGCGGAGGGGGCCGGGCGGCGGAGGACCGCCGCGTGGCCCGGGCGGCCGAAAACCGTCGCGTGGCCCGTACACCTACCGCTACGGTGCGGGCATGACGACCGATGCCTCCGCCGCCCACCCCCAGTTCGCCGCCGCCCTCGCCGAGTTGGGCCTCGACGTCGAGGTCCGCGGCTTCCCGGAGGAGACGCGGACCGCGCAGCAGGCCGCCGACGCGATCGGCTGCGCGGTCTCCGAGATCGTGAAGTCGCTGATCTTCGCCGCCGACGGGGTGCCGGTCCTCGTCCTGATGGACGGGGCCTCGCGGGTGGACGTCGAGCGGGTGCGGGAGGTGCTGGGCGCCGGGGAGGTCACGCGGGCGGACGCGCGCGTGGTCCGGGAGACGACCGGGTACGCGATCGGGGGCGTGCCGCCCTTCGGGCACCGCACCCGGACCCGGGTCCTGGCCGACGAGGGCCTGCTCGACCACGCCCTGGTGTGGGCGGCGGCCGGCACCCCGCGCTCCGTCTTCGCCCTGCCCCCGAAGGAACTGGTCGCCCACGCCGGCGCGACCCTGGCGGACGTGCGCGAGCGCACGGCGTGACACCGCCGGTCGCGGGCGCGGTGCCGGTCGCGGCGGTCGCGCACGCGGCGGGGGACGCCCCGGCCCGCCGCGTCCGGGACCGGCGGCCGGCGGCCCGGGCGGCCGCTCAGCCCTCGCCGTCCAGGACCTCGCGGAAGTGCCGGTTCACCGCCATCAGGCCGCCGTCGACGCGGAGGGTGGTGCCGGTGATCCAGGCGGCGTCGGGGGAGGCGAGGAAGGCGACGGCGGCGGCGATGTCGTCGGGGGTGCCGACGCGGCCGAGGGGGTAGGCGCGGCCGCCCAGGGCGGCGAGGTCCTTCTCCCGGCCCGCCCAGGAGGGGGTGGCGACGGTGCCGGGGTTGATCTGGTTGACGCGGACGCCCTTCGGGGCCGCTTCGCCGGCCAGGGTGCGGGTGAAGGAGCCGAGGGCGGCCTTCGCGGCGCTGTAGGCGTGGTCGCCGAAGTCGGCCTCCGCGTTGACCGAGCCGATGGTGACGATCGCGCCCGCCGTGGCCGCGAGGTGCGGGAGGGCGGCGCGGGAGCAGCGGACGGCGCCGAGGAGGGTGCCGTCGAGCTGGCGGCGCCAGTTCTCGTCGGGGTCGTCGACGAAGGGGACGAAGGCGTTGTTGACGAGGACGTGGAGGGCGGGGAGGCCGCCGATCACCTCGTCGACCGCATCCCGGTCGGTGATGTCGAGGCGGTGGGCGGTCGCGCGCGGGAGGTCCGCCGCCACCGTCCGCGCCGCCTCCCCGTCGATGTCGGTGACCAGGACCCGCGCGCCCTCCGCCGCCAGCCGGCGGGCGGTCGCCGCGCCGATGCCGCTGCCCGCGCCCGTGATCAGCGCCGTCCGTCCCGCGAACCGCTTCGTGAGATCCATGCTCCGCATCTCAGCACCGATCGCGGGCCCCGACTACCCCCGCCTATCGTTTTTCGATAGATTCACATCGTGAGTCGATCGACGGAAGGGTCAAGGGAGGGGTCATGGGAAGACTGACGGTGCTGGCGCTGCGCGCCGTGCTCGGGGGACTGGCGGCCGGAACGGTGTTCGTGCAGGCGGTGATGGTCCCGCTGCTGGCCGCCGATCTCGACGGAGCGGAGGGAGACCTGGCGCACCTGCGGACGCCGCTCCTGGTGGTCTTCTTCCTCGGCGTCGTCACGGTCCAGGTCACCCTCGTCTCCGTGTGGCGGCTGGTGACGATGGTGCGGCGCGGGACCGTCTTCTCCCCCGCCGCCTTCCGGTACGTGCACCTCGTGATCGGCGCGCTCGTGACCGCCGCGCTCCTGGTCTTCTCGCTCGCGGTCCTGCTGGCGCCCGGCGAGGCGGTCGCCCCCGGGATCGTCCTGCTGATCTGCGGGGTCTCCCTGGCGGTCCTGGGGGTCGCGCTCATCGTGCTGGTGCTGCGGATGCTGCTGGCCCAGGCCGTCGACCGCGACGTCGAGGCGACGGCGATGCGCGCCGAGCTCGACGAGGTGATCTGATGCCGATCGTCGTCGACATCGACGTGATGCTCGCCCGCCGGAAGATGTCGGTGGGCGAGCTCGCGGAGCGGATCGGGATCACCCCCGCCAACCTGGCGGTCCTCAAGAACGGCCGGGCCAAGGCCGTGCGCTTCACCACCCTCGCCGCCCTGTGCGAGGCGCTCTCCTGCCAGCCGGGCGACCTCCTGCGCTGGGAGGAGGGGGACGGGGGGCCGGAGGGGTAGGCGGGGTCGCGCGCGGAGAAATCGCTGGGCGGCGGGCGGATCCGGCCCTACCGTCACTTGGATGGAGATCTCCTTCCGGAAGCTGCCGGACGACCGGCACGAGATCCTGGTCCGCGCCCGCAAGGGACCGGACGTCAGGCTGCCCCCGGGGCCCGTCGGCCCGACCGTGCCGCACGACCTGGTCCACGCCGTCGTGGAGACCGCCCTCGGCATCGAGGACGGCTTCTGGGGGGCGACGGCGCGCGGCGCCACGTTCGAGGGCTTCGAGCCCGTCGTCCCGGGCCGGCACCGCCGGTCGGGGATGAAGGTGCTGCGCCGGGGCGGCGACGCGGTGCTGGCCGCCGAGCTGCGCGTGAACTGGGCGTACCGGGCGTGGCGCGGCCTCCCCGTGGAGGGCCGCGGCGTCGGCCCGGCGCTCCTGGACGCGGAGGCCCTGGCGAGGACGGGGCCGCGCCTGGACGCCGCCGCCGCCCGCTGGGCCGCCGTCCCCGAAGGCGGGGAGCTCCTCTGGCGCTGGGGCTCGGACCGGTAGGACCGGCCCTCCCGGAGACGCGCCTACGCGGGGAGGGAGGCGCGGACCGCCCGCACCAGGGCCTGGGCGCGCGGGTCCGAGGTGACCGTCTTCCGCATGCCGTTGGTGACGTAGGCGAAGGCGGTGCCGGACTCGGGGTCGGCGAAGGCGAGGGAGCCGCCGCGGCCGGGGTGGCCGAAGGAGGTGGGGCCGAGGAGGGGGGAGGCCGGGCCGTGGAGCATGTGGCCCAGGGCGAAGCGGGTGCCGACGAGGAGGACGCGGTCGGTGCCGGCCGACTCCTCGGTGCGGGCCAGGGCCAGGGTCGCGGGGGCGAAGAGGCGGGGGGTGCCGTCCGCGAGGGGGCCGAGGGTGGCGGCGTAGAAGCGGGAGAGGGAGCGGGCGGTGGCCACGCCCGCCGAGCCGGGGAGCTCCGCCGCGCGGTAGGCGGGGTCGTTCTCGTCGGGCTTCGGGGTGATGACCTCGAAGGCGCGGCGGGTGAGGGAGGCCGGGTCCTGCCACGCCTCCGTGACCGCGCGCTTGGGGCGCAGGCGGAGCGCGCCGGTGTCCTCGGGGGCCTCCACCGGGCCCAGGCGGCCCACCCGGTGCTCCTCCGTCCCCGGCAGGCCGACCCAGAGGTCCAGGGCGAGCGGGGCCGCGATCTCCTCGGCGATCCAGCGGCCTATGGTGCGGCCCGTCACGCGGTGGACGAGGCCGGAGAGGAGCCAGCTGAAGGTGTGGGCGTGGTAGCCGTGGGCGGTGCCGGGTTCCCAGGCGGGGGCCTGGGCGGCGACGGCCGCGGTGGACGCCTCCAGGTCGGTGGCCTCGGCGAGGGCGAGGGGGCGGTCGAGGACGGGGACGCCCGCCTGGTGGGCGAGGAGCTGCCGTACCGTCACGCGATCCTTGCCGGCCGCCTTGAACCCGGGCCAGTACGTGGCCACCGGGGCGTCCAGGTCGATCCGGCCGCGCTGGTGGAGGAGGAGCGGGACGGCCGCGGCGACGCCCTTCGTGGCCGAGCGGACCACCTGGGCGGTCCCCGCCGTCCAGGGGGCGCCGCCGGCCGCCGCGTCCGCGTCCTTCGCGCCCGCCCACAGGTCGACGACCTTGACGCCGTCGTGGTGGACGGCGACCGCCGCCCCCTTCTCGCCGCGCTGCTCGAAGTTGCGCAGGAACGCGTCCCTGACCGGCTCCCAGCCCGGTGCCACCGTGCCCTGGACGTCCACCTGACCCACTCATCCTTTCGTACGAACGGGACCCATGGTCTCAGGCGACGGAACCCGGAACGAAACCGAAGGGCAGTTCGAGGCGGTGGCGGGCCATGAGCTCCTCGTCGGCGAGGATCTCGCGGGTCGGCCCGTCGGCGGCGATCACGCCCTCGCTGAGGATCAGCGAGCGCGGGCAGAGCTCCAGGGCGTACGGCAGGTCGTGGGTGACCATGAGGACGGTGACGTCGAGGGAGCGCAGCACGTCGGCGAGTTCGCGGCGGGAGGCCGGGTCCAGGTTGGAGGACGGCTCGTCGAGGACGAGGATCTCCGGTTCGCCGGCGAGGACGGTCGCCACGGCGACCCGGCGCCGCTGGCCGAAGGAGAGGTGGTGCGGGGGCCGGTCGGCGTACTCCGCCATGCCGACCCGGGCCAGCGCCCGCTCCACGACCGCGTCCAGCTCGGCGCCGCGCAGGCCGGCCGTGGCCGGGCCGAAGGCCACGTCCTCGCGGACGGTCGGCATGAAGAGCTGGTCGTCGGGGTCCTGGAAGACGATGCCGACCTTCCGCCGGATCTCCGCCATGTGCTTCTTGCCGACGGGCAGTCCGGCGACGGTGACGCCGCCCGCGCCGGCGGTGAGGATGCCGTTGAGGTGGAGGACGAGGGTGGTCTTGCCGGCGCCGTTGGGGCCGAGGAGGGCGACCCGCTCGCCCCGCCCGATGGTCAGGTCCACGCCGAAGAGCGCCTGGTGGCCGTCGGGGTAGGCGTAGGCGAGGCCGCGCACGTCGAGGGAGGGGGGAACGGTCATGGGGTCATCCCAGGAGGGCGAGGAGGCGGATCGGGAGCGCGGCGAGCGGCAGCGCCAGGGCCGCCGCCCACTGGGCGCGGGCGGCGGGCCGCTCGTCGGTGACCGGCATGGTGCCGGTGTAGCCGCGGCTGAGCATGGCGAGGTGGACGCGTTCGCCGCGCTCGTACGAGCGGATGAAGAGGGCGCCCGCGGTCTTGGCGAGGACGCCCCAGTGGCGGACGCCGCGCGCCTCGAAGCCGCGGGAGCGGCGAGCGACGGACATCCGGCGCATCTCGTCGGCGATGACGTCCCCGTACCGGATCATGAACGAGAGGATCTGGACGAGGAGGGACGGCAGCCGGAGGCGCTGGAGGCCGAGGACCAGGGCGCGGAGCTCGGTGGTGGCGGCGAGGAGCACGGAGGCGGCGACGCCGAGGGTGCCCTTGGCGAGGATGTTCCAGGCGCCCCACAGGCCGGGGACGCTCAGGGAGACGCCGAGGACGGTCGTCTGCTCGCCGGGGACCACGAAGGGCATGAGCAGGGCGAAGCCGACGAAGGGGAGCTCGATGGCGAGCCGGCGGAGCAGGAAGCCGGCGGGGACGCGGGCGAGCGCGGCGACCGCGCCGAGCAGGGCCGCGTAGAGGGCGAAGGCCCAGACGGCCTCGCGCGGGGTGGTGACGACGACCAGCACGAAGCCGAGGACGGCGACGAGCTTGGTGTGCGGGGGAAGGGCGTGCACCGGCGAGTCCCCCCGCCGGTACAGCGCGTGGGCGTGGCCCGCTCCCATGGCTGTGCTCCGTCTCCCGTCAGACCCGCGCGCCGGTGTCGGCGGGGCGCCTGCGGCGGCGGACGGCCCAGAAGGCGCCGGTGCCGACGGCGAGGGTGACGCCGACGCCGATCACGCCGGCGAGGCCGCCGGAGAGCCGCTCGGAGCCGATGCCCTGGACGCCGTAGTCGGCGAGCGGGGAGTCGGCGGTGGCGTGCTCGTACTGGTCGGCCTTGGCGTCGATGCCCTGGTCGGCGGCGACCTTCTCCAGGCCGTCGGGGCTGGCGGAGGCGTAGAAGGAGACGACGCCGGCGAGGACGAGGGCGGTGGCGAGGCCGCCGAGCCAGACCTTCCGCGGGCTCCTCGCCGCGGCGGGCGCGGGCGCGGCGGGGGTCGCGTCGACGAGCTCGCCGCCGACGCGGAGCTTGAGCGGGACGGCCAGGTCGCGGGCGCCGTGCACGAGGTCGGGGCGGACGGCGAGGACGGCGCCGACGGTGAGGGCGGTGATGACGGCCTCGCCGACGCCGATGAGGACGTGGACGCCGAGCATGGCGGTGAGGACGGTGCCGACCGGCACGTCGGTGGTGCCGCCGATCGCGTAGACCAGGGTGAAGGCGGCGGCCGAGGCCGGGACGGAGACGAGCGCGGCGACGAAGGTCGCGGCGGTGACGCCGCCGCGGGTGCGGGGCAGGACCAGCCGCAGGCCGCGGAAGAGGAAGTGGGCGGTGACGACGGTCACCACGCCCATGACGGTGATGTTGACGCCGAGGGCGGTGAGGCCGCCGTCGGCGAAGAGGACGCCCTGGGTGAGCAGGACGACGGCGATGCACAGGACGCCGGTCCACGGCCCGACGAGGATCGCGGCGAGCGCGCCGCCGAGGAGGTGGCCGCTGGTGCCGGCGGCGACCGGGAAGTTGAGCATCTGGACGGCGAAGACGAAGGCCGCGACCAGGCCCGCGAGCGGGGCGACCCGCTCCCCGTCGCCCTCGGCGCCGCCGAGCTCCTTGCGCGCGCCGCGCAGGCTCAGGGCGACGGCGCCGGCGGCGGCGACACCGGCGGCGGCCGACACGGGAGCGTTGATGAATCCGTCGGGTACATGCACGTCCTGAATGATGAGCGCTCCTGCAAAGGGCTTGCAAGAGCGTCCAGGTCACAAGACGGCACAGAGTGTGAGCCCGCACACGGTGCGCATATCCGCGCTCACCCGGGGAAGAATGGAACATTAGTTGCCATTCACGACGAATCGGACCCGACCGAGGAGCTGAGCGATGTCCGCCGCAGCCGACCACGAGGTCGAAGACCATGCCCGAGGCCGCCTGATCAGTGACGCGCCGGTCGCCCGCGCCGTGCCCGTCGCCCTCCGCTACGACCCCGGCTTCTCCCCCGCGACCGTCCGCTTCGGCCTCCCCGGCGGCGTCGAATGGTCCTTCCCCCGCGCCCTCCTGGAGGACGGGCTGCGGTCCCCCGCCCACCGCGGCGACATCGCGGTCTGGCCGTGCGGCCGGGCGCAGACGGTGGTCGAGTTCCACGGCGAGGAGCTGGTCTCCGTCGTCCAGTTCGACAGCGCCGCCCTGACCCGGTTCCTGGAGCACACGTACGCCGTCGGCACGTCGTCGCTCACGACGCGCTGACGGCGTACGGCCGCGTCGGGCCCCCGTCCCCACGGGTTCCGGCGCGGGCCGGGGCGGGCCCCCCGCTCAGGGGCCGCCCCGGGGATCAGCGGGGGCTCACGCCTTCACGAGGTCCGGCGTCCGGTCGCCGGCCGCGTCCCCGTGCGCGGCGAGCCCCTCGCCCTCGACGTCCACGGCGGGCAGCGCCCGGTCCAGCCACTTCGGCAGCCACCAGGCCTTGTGGCCGAGGAGCGCGAGGACGGCCGGGACGATCGCCATGCGGACCACGAAGGCGTCGAAGAGGACGGCGACGGCGAGGCCGAAGCCGATCATCTTGATCATCTGGTCGCTCATCCCGATGAAGCCGGAGAAGACGGCGATCATGATGACCGCGGCGGCGGTGACCACCCGGGCGCTGTGCCGGAAGCCGGTCACGACCGCCTCGCCGGGCCGCTCGCCGTGGACGTACGCCTCGCGCATCCGGGTGACGAGGAAGACCTCGTAGTCCATGGCGAGGCCGAAGACGACGCCCACCATGAAGATCGGCATCATCGACATGATCGGGCCGGTCTGCTCGACGCCGAACAGGCCGCCCAGCCAGCCCCACTGGAAGACCGCGACGACGGCGCCGAGGGCGGCGACCACCGAGAGCAGGAAGCCGAGGGCGGCCTTGAGCGGCACCAGGACCGAGCGGAAGACGACGGTCAGGAGGAGGAAGGCGAGGCCGACGACGAGGGCCAGGTAGGGCACCAGGGCGTCGTTCATCTTCTGCGAGAAGTCGATGTTCATCGCGGTGGCGCCGGTGACGAGGACCTCGTCGCCGGTGGCGTCGCGGATGTCGTGGACCAGGGTCTCGGTGGCCTCGGAGGACGGGCGGTCCTTCGGGATCACGGTGATCATGGCGGCGTCGCCGGCCTTGTTGGGCGTGGCCGGGGTGACCGCGGCGATGCCGTCGAGGCCCTTGATGGTGTCGACCGCCTTGGCGGCGGTGGCCCCGTCGCCGTCGACGACGACGAGCAGCGGGCCGTTGAAGCCGGGGCCGAAGCCCTCGGAGAGCAGGTCGTAGGCGCGGCGCTCGGTCGCGGAGACCGGCTTCACGCCGTCGTCGGGGAGGCCCATCTCCAGGGAGGCGGCCGGGATCGCGACGGCGCCGAGGCCGATGACGCCGGCCAGCAGGACGAAGACCGGGCGGCGGATGACGAAGCGGGCCCAGCGGGTGCCGGCGTTCGGCTTGCCGGTCTTCTCCGGGGAGGCGGCGCCCTTGCGCTCCTTGCGGCCGATCACCTTGTCGCCGGCGAAGCCGAGCAGCGCCGGGATGAGGGTGAGGGCGATCAGGACGGCGATGACGACGGTGCCGGCGGCGGCGAAGCCCATCTTCGTCAGCATCGGGATGTTGACGACGGCGAGGCCGACGAGGGCGATGACGACGGTGAGTCCGGCGAAGACGACGGCCGAGCCGGCGGTGCCGGTGGCGCGGCCCGCGGCCTCCTCCTTGCCGTGCCCGTCGGCCAGTTCGGACCGGTAGCGGGAGACGATGAAGAGGGCGTAGTCGATGCCGACGGCGAGGCCGATCATCATCGCGAGGGTGGAGGTGGTGGTGCCGAGGTCGAGGACGTTGGCGAGCGCGGTGATCGCGGAGACGCCGATGCCGACGCCGATGATCGCGGTGAGCAGCGGCAGTCCGGCCGCGACGAGCGAGCCGAAGGTGATGACGAGGACGATGCCGGCGATGACGACGCCGATGATCTCGCCGGTGCCGGTCTCGGGCATGGTCTGGAGGGCGTCGCCGCCGAGCTCGACGGTCAGGCCCTTGCCCTGGGCCGCGTGTCCGGCCTGTTCGAGCGCCTCGCGGGTCTCGTCGGTCAGCTCCATCCCGTTGACCTTGTAGGCCACGGAGACGTAGGCGGTGGAGCCGTCCCGGGAGACGGCCCGGGCCGTGTACGGGTCGGTGACCGAGACGATCTGGTCGGAGCCGGACTTCAGCGCGGCGACGGTCTCCTCGACGACGGCCCTGGGGGCCGCGTCGGTCATCTTCCCGCCGTCGGGGGCCTTGAAGACGACCCGGGCGGTGGCGCCGTCGGCGCCGGCGCCGGGGAAGCGCTCCTCGAGCAGGTCGAAGGCGCGCTGGGCCTCGGTGCCGGGGATGGAGAAGGAGCTGGAGGTCGCGGCGGGCGCGGTGGCGGCGCCGACTCCGGCGAGCGCGAGCAGCGCCACCCAGAGGAGGGCGACGAGCCGGCGGCGCCGGAAGGCGGTGCGGCCCAGCTTGTACAGGAAGGTGGCCACGGGTGCGTACTCCCGGTGTGGGGTGGGACAGGGCATGGGGAGCCGGCCCGACGGCGTGAGCGGTGCGCAGTCAGGTGGAGCAGGGGTGGTGCGGGGGTGGTGCGGGGAGGTCAGACGCCGAGTGAGGGGAGCACGACGGCGTTGACGTAGCTGACGAGGAAGGGCCGGTCGACCGGCTGGTCGTCGATCAGCGGGCGGGCGACGAGCGCCCCGATCAGCATGTGCGGGACGAAGTCGAGGGCCGGGTTGTCCGGCGGGACCTCGCCCCTGCGGACCGCGCGGCGGAGGAACTCGGAGAAACCGTTCAGCTCGGGTTCGATGAGCAGTTCGCGCAGCGCCTGGTGCAGGTCCGGGTGGGTGTGGACGGCATGGGCCAGACCCCGCATCAGCGCGGTGTCCTTCTCCATCTGACAGTCGTCGACGAGGTCCAGGAGCGCCTGGAAGTCGCCGCGCAGCGAACCGGTGTCGATCTGGTCGAAACCGGACGGCTTGCCGTGGCGCAGGGCCGTGGCGACCAGCTCGGGCTTGCTCCCCCACTGGCGGTAGAGGGTGGCCTTGCTGGAGTGGGTGCGGGCGGCGACGGCGTCCATGGTGAGGGCGTCGTAGCCGACCTCGCGCAGGAGGTCGAGCACGGCCCCGTACAGCTCGGACTCCCGCTCGGGAGTAAGTCTGCTGCGGGCCATGTCCGAACCTCCGGGCCGATGGGGACGAGCAGAGCGAACGAAACGGTTTCGTACTCTGCTTACGGTACGAAGGTACCCCGCCGCCCAACGAAACGAAACCGTTTCGTACGTGTTCTGGGCCACAGCCCCGCCGCCGGCCCCGGACCGCGCCCCGTACGCCCGTACGAGTTGCCGCGCCCCCTCCGCGCGGAAAGCATGAACGGGTGAGTGACGACGTGGCCTACCTCCGCTTCCCGCACCTCCACGACGACCTGCTGTGCTTCACGGCCGAGGACGACCTCTGGGTCGCCCCCCTCGCGCCCGCCGGCCGGCGCCCCGGCCGCGCCTGGCGGCTCACGGTCGACCGCACCCGCGCCGGGCACCCCCGCTTCTCCCCCGACGGGCGCCACATCGCGTACACGAACTGGCGCAGCCTCGACCCCGAGATCCACCTGGTGCCGGTCGACGGCGGCCACGCCCGGCAGCTCACCCACTGGGGCTCCACCGACACCCGCGTCTGCGGCTGGTCCCCCGACGGCGACATCCTCGCCGTCTCCTCGCACGGCCAGCCCTTCTCGTACTTCTCCTGGGCCTACACCGTCGGCACCGACGGCTCCCCCGGCGGCCGGATGCCCTGGGGCCCGGTCTCCGACATCGCCGTCCGGGACGTGGACGGCGAGCGCCGCACCCTCCTCCTCACCGGCACCCCGCCGCACGAACCGGCCGCCTGGAAGCGGTACCGGGGCGGCGCCACCGGCCGGCTCTGGCTCCACGGCGAGCGGCTCCTCCCGGACATCGGCGGCCACCTCGCCGACCCGATGTTCGTCGCCGCCCCGCCCGGCGAGACCGGGTACCGGATCGCCTTCCTCTCCGACCACGAGGGCATCGGCAACCTCTACTCCTGCCGCCCCGACGGCACGGACCTGCGCCGCCACACCGACCACGCCGACTTCTACGCCCGGCACGCCTCCTCCGACGGCCGCCGGGTCGTCTACCAGTGCGCCGGCGAGCTGTGGATCGTCGAGGACCTCACCGCCGGCTCCGAGCCGCGCCGCCTGGAGGTCCGGCTCGGCGGTCAGCGGGCCGGCCGCCGCCCGTACCAGGTGCCCGCCGCCCAGCACGTCGACGCGCTCTCCGTCGACGAGACCGGCCGGGCCAGCGCCATCGGGGTGCGCGGCAGCCTGTACTGGCTCACCCACCGCGACGGCCCGGCCCGCGCCATCACCGACACCCCCGGCGTCCGGGTGCGGCTCCCCGAGATGCTGGGCAGCGGCGGGCAGATCGCCTACGTCACCGACGCCGAGGGCGAGGACGCCGTCGAGATCGCCTATCTGCCCCGGGCCAGCGGCGACCGGCCCCCGCGCCGGCTCGCCGCCGGAAAGCTCGGCCGGGTCGAGGAGCTGGTCGCCGACCCGGACGGCGAACGGCTCGCCATCGCCTCGAACGACGGCCGCCTCCTCCTCGTCGACGCCACCGAGGACTCCGGGGACGCCACCCCGACGGAGTCCGGAGGAGGTACGGAGTCCGGGGGAGGCGGGGTCACCGAGCTCATCCGCTCCGTCAACGGCCCCGTCCGCGACCTCGCCTTCTCCCCCGACGGCGCCTGGCTCACCTGGTCCCACCCCGGCATCGGCCGCTCCCTGCGCTCCATCAAGCTCGTCCGCATCTCCGGTCCCGGCGCTCGCACGGTCATCGACGTCACCAACGGGCGCTTCGAGGACGAGAACCCGGTCTTCACCAGCGACGGCCGCTACCTCGCCTTCCTCTCCTGGCGCGGCTTCGACCCGGTCTACGACGTCCACACCGGCGACCTGTCCTTCCCGCTCGGCTGCCGCCCCTACCTCGTCCCGCTCTCCTCCGCGACCCCCTCCCCCTTCGCGCTGCTGCCCGACGGACGCCCGGCGGCCGGCGGCCTCGACCCGGCCGACGACGGCGCCGACAGCGGCGACGGCACGGTCACCGTGGAGATCGAGGGCCTGCCCGACCGGGTCACCCCCATCCCGGTCGCCGCCTCCAAGTACTCGGCGCTCGCCCCGGTCTCCGGCGGCGGCCTCGTCTGGCTGCGCTGGCCCATCTCCGGCGCCCTCGGCGAGACCTTCGCCAACCCCGCCGATACCTCCGGCCGCCCCACCCTGGAGCACTTCTCCGTCACCAAGGCCCGCCGCACCGAACTCGCCCGCGACCTCGACTGGTTCGCGGTCAGCGGCGACGGCACCCGGCTCGTCGTCTTCGACGAGGGCGAGCTGCGGGCCGTCCCCGCCACCGAACCCGGCGACAACGACTCCACCGTCTACCTCGACCTGCGGCGCGTCCTCCACGAGGTCGACCCCGGCGCCGAATGGCGGCAGTCCTACGACGAGGCCGGGCGGATCGTCCGCGCCTACTTCTGGGAGCCCGGCATGGGCGGCGTCGACTGGGACGCGGTCCTCGACCAGTACCGCCCGCTCCTCGAACGGATCGCCTCCCCCGACGAGTTCGCCGACCTGCTGCGCGAGGTCATGGGCGAACTCGGCACCTCCCACGCGTACGTCACCCCCGCCCGGCGCAACGAGGGCCCGGCGCACTACCAGCGCCCCCAGGGCCTGCTCGGCGCCAACTTCGTCTGCCGGGACGGCAACTGGCTGGTGAAGCGGATCCTGCCGGGCGAGTCCTCCGACTCCAAGGCCCGCTCCCCGCTCGCCGGCACCGGCATCCGCGAGGGCGCCGTCCTCACCCACGTCGACGGCCGGCCGGTCGACCCCGTCGCCGGCCCCTACCCGCTGCTCGCCGGCACCGGCGGCACCACCGTCGAGCTCACCTTCACCCCCGCCGGCGGCGAGGGCCGCTCCCGCCGCGTCGCCGTCGTCCCGCTGATCGACGAACGCCCGCTGCGCTACCAGGACTGGGTCGCCAAGCGGCGGGCCGTCGTCCGCGAGCTGAGCGGCGGGCGGTGCGGCTACCTCCACATCCCGGACATGGGCGGCTCCGGCTGGGCCCAGTTCAACCGGGACCTGCGGATGGAGGTCTCCCGGCCGGCCCTCATCGTCGACGTGCGCGGCAACGCCGGCGGCCACATCAGCGAACTCGTCGTCGAGACCCTCACCCGGAAGATCGTCGGCTGGGACCTCACCCGCAACGCCCAGCCCGTCAGTTACGCCTCCAACGCCCCGCGCGGCCCCGTCGTCGCCCTCGCCGACGAGGCCACCTCCTCCGACGGCGACATGATCACCGCCGTCTTCAAGCTCCTCGGCCTCGGCCCCGTCGTCGGCCAGCGCACCTGGGGCGGCGTCGTCGGCATGACCGGCCGCCACCGCCTCGGCGACGGCACCCAGATCACCGTCCCCATGAACGCGGCCTGGTTCACCGAGTGGGGCTGGTCGGTGGAGAACCACGGCGTCGAACCCGACCTCGCCGTGCTGCGCACCCCCCTCGACTGGGCCGAGGGCCGGCACGCCCAGCTCGACGACGCCGTCCACAAAGCCCTCGCCCTGCTGGAGTCGGAGCCGCCGGCGAACCCGCCCGGCTACGAGTCCGTGCCGGACCGCTCCCGCCCGAAGCTGCCGCCGAGGTCCAGCTCGTAGGCGATCGCGGTCTCCCCGGTCTTCAGCGTCTCGCGGCCGACCGCCCCGAAGCCGAGCCGGGCGAGCACCGCCCGGGAGGCGGGGTTCTCCGGCGACGCCTTGGCGTACAGCCGGCGCAGCCCGTACTCCTCCACGGCGAGCCGGCAGACCTCCCGGGCGCCCCGGGTGGCGAGTCCCCGGCCGGTGGCCGACTCCGCGATCCGGTAGCCGAGCTCGGCCGCGCCGTCGGCGAGGTCGATCAGGTTGACCCGGCCGAGGATCGCGCCGTCCTCGGCCACCAGGACGTGGAAGCGGATCGTCCCCTCGTTCTCCTGCTCGTCGAGCAGGGCCCGGTGGCGGGCGTCGAACCCGTCGAAGTACGCGTCCCCCCGGTCGGGCACGAAGGCGGCGAAGTAGGCCCGGTTCTCCCGCTCGAAGGCGAGCAGGGCGGGCGCGTGGTCGAGGCGCAGGCGTTCGAGTGCGACGGACATGGGCCGAGCGTACGAAGATCCCCGCGCGGGCGCGCGGGAGTTACGCGCCGGGCGGACGCGCGCGAGGGCGCACCCGGCGTCCCGGGTGCGCCCTCGTCACAGGACAGGCGTCAGGCCTCGCGGCCGCCCCGGCCGCGTTCCGTCCGCTCGCGCGCCTCGCGCTGGGCGCGCTCCTTCGCCTCCTGCGAGCCCTCGCGGGCCTGCGAAGCGCGCTGGGAGGCCTCTTCCTTGGCGCCGCCCATGGCCTTCTTGCCGCGCTCCTTGAGCTCCTGCGCCTTGTCCTCGAACTGGTCCTTGATGCCCATGAAGGTTCACTCCTAGAAGGGTGTGAGGGATGCGGGGGCGGTGTGCCCCCTGGGCCTCGACCAGCCTTGCACGGGCGAACATTCCGCGCATTTCGATCAGTTACCGTCCGTGCCCGCGGCCGGTCACCCCTTGGCCGTGCGGGCCTGCTCGTCGGCGGCTCCGCCCGCGCCCACCAGCCCCTTGGAGACCGAGGCCAGACGGGGTGCGAAGCGGGCCACCTCGCGCTTGCCGACGGTGGCGATCACCCCGGGCAGGTAGCCGCGGATCGACTGCATCCCGCGCAGCCACCACTGTGCGTACACGTGGGCCGAACGGCGCTCGATCCCCTCGACGATCCGGTCGACGGCCGGGCCGAGCGGGTACGTGCGGTTGGACGGCCACGGCAGCCGCTGCCGCAGCTCCTTCATCACGTCGTCCTGGTCGGCGCCCCGCACCATGTCGGTGTCGGTCCAGGAGAGGTAGCCGACGCCGACCTTCACGCCCTTGTAGGCGACCTCGGCGCGCAGGCTGTGCGCGAAGGCCTCGACGCCGGACTTGGAGGCGCAGTAGGCGGTCATCATCGGGGCCGGGGTGATCGCGGCGAGCGAGGCGATCTGGAGGAAGTACCCCCGGGACTCCATGAGGACCGGCAGGAAGGCGCGGCCGGTGACCGCTCCGCCGATCAGGTTGACCTCGATGACCCGCCGCCAGGCGACCGGGTCGGAGTCGACGAACGGGCCGCCGGCCGCGACGCCCGCGTTGGCGACGACGATGTCGACCTTCCCGAACCGTTCCTTCACCTCGGTCGCGACCCGGGCCATGGCCTCGTGGTCGGTGACGTCGGCCTCCCACCAGTCGGCCTCGGTGTGCAGCCGTCCCGCGACCTCCTTGAGGAGCTCGGGCTCCAGGCCGACGAGGGCGATCCTCGCGCCGCGCGCGGAGAGCTTGCGGGCGAGGAGTTCGCCGACGCCGCGGGCGCCGCCGGTGACGACCGCGACCTGTCCTTCCAGGCTGACCCTGCTCATACCCCTGCCTCCTTGCCGGTCGGACGTGCTCCGAGATACGTGAGCGTGAGTTCGCGGATCTGCGCGGTGACGGCCTCCGGGGCCTCGACCGGCGTCATGTGGCCCATGCCGGCCAGTTCGGTCAGGCCGGTGCAGTGCGGCAGCGCCTCGGCCAGGGCCCGGGAGTGGACGGGCGGGGTGAGCCGGTCGGCGGTGCCGACGAGGACGGCGGCCGGCACCCGGAGGTCCCGGACGCCCGCCTCCAGGTCGAGCCCGGCGAGCACCTGCGACCAGCCGTACCGGGACGGGCGCGGGCAGGCGTGCACGATGCGGGCGCAGGCGTCGACCCGGTCGGGCGCCGAACCGGGGCCCATCGTCGCGTACTTGAGGATCTTCTTCGAGATCCCGTTGACCGGGCCCAGCGGCGCCTTCGAGCCGAGGACGGCGCCGGTCAGCCGGGTCCGGAGGCCGCCGGGTCCGAGCGGCACCACGGTCGCCTCGGCGGTGAGCCGGGACGGGCCGGTGGAGCAGAGCAGGACGGCGGCGGCGTGCTGGACGAAGCCGGGGCGGCCGGCCGCGGCCATGATCGTCATGCCGCCCATGGAGTGGCCGGCGATCACGGCCCGCTCGCCGGGCCCGAGGGTGGCCGCGAGCACGGCCTCCAGGTCGTCGGCGAGCGCGGTGGTCGAGTAGCCGCCGGGGGCCGGGACCGGGGAGCGGCCGTGGCCGCGCTGGTCGTAGGCGACGACCCGGTGGTCGGGGGCGAGGGCCCGGATCTGTTCGGCCCAGAAGGACGTGGAGCAGGTCCAGCCGTGGGCGAGGACGACGGCGGGCGCGCCCTCGGGGCCGTACACCTCGGCGTGCAGCTCGGCGCCGTCGGCGGAGCGGACGGTGAGGGTGCGGGGCTCGGGGAGGCGGATCACTGGGCGGCCTCCTTCTTCCGGGCGGGGCGGGCGGTGGCCCGGACCGGCTTGGGGGCGCGGAGGACCTCGTACTCGGAGAGGTCGACCCGCCGGGTCTCGCGGCGGAACTCGCCGGTGGTGCCGGGCCACAGGGTGGTGTTGCGCCCGTTGGCGTCGAGGTACCAGCTGTCGCAGCCGCCGGACTTCCAGACGGTCCGCTCCATGCGGTTCTGCACCTTGCGGTTCCAGGCGTGCACGGCGGAGGGGCGGGCGGCGAGCGCGGCCCGGCCGCCCAGCACGTTGAGCTGGCGCAGGTAGTCGGCCATGTAGTTCAGCTGGGACTCGATCATGAGGATCATGGAGGAGTTCCCGAGGCCGGTGTTGGGCCCGATGATCGTCATCCAGTTGGGGAAGCCGTCGACGGTGGCGCCGCGCAGCGACTGCACGCCGTCCTTCCAGTGCTCGGCGAGCGAGCGGCCGTCGGCGTCGTGGACGAGGTCGGCGACCGGCATGTCGGTGACGTGGAAGCCGGTGCCGAAGACGATCGCGTCGACCTCGGTCTCGCTGCCGTCGGAGCCGACGACGACGTTGCCGCGGATCTCCTTGAGGCCGCCGGCGACGACGTCCACGTTGGGCTGGGCGAGGGCCGGGTAGTACGTGTTCGACAGCAGGATCCGCTTGCAGCCGATGCGGTACGAGGGCGTGAGCTTGGCCCGCAGGACCGGGTCCTTGATCGACTTGGCGATGTTGGCCTTGGCCAGCTTCTCGACCAGGCCCAGCTCGCCGGGGTGCTTGGTGAAGGCGCCGACCTGGAGCTCGCGGATGCCCCAGAGGATGCCGCGGCGCAGGGTGGCGGTGGCCGGCAGGGCGCGGTGCAGCCAGCGCTCGGGGCCGCTGATGGCCCGGTCCATGCGGGGCATGACCCACGGGGGCGTGCGCTGGAAGAGCGTCAGCTTCCCGACCTCGGGCTGGATGGCGGGCACGATCTGGATGGCGGAGGCGCCGGTGCCGACCATGGCGACCCGCTTGCCCCGCAGGTCGTAGTCGTGGTCCCAGCGGGCCGAGTGGAAGACCTTGCCGGAGAAGCCGTCGAGCCCCGGGACGTCGGGGATCTTCGGGTCGGAGAGCGGCCCGGTGGCGGAGACGACGACGTCGGCGGTGAAGGAGCCGGAGCCGGTCTCGATCGTCCAGCGCAGCTCGTCGGCGTCCCACTCCATCCGCTTCACCTCGTGGTTCAGCCGCAGGTGCGGCCGGATCCCGAAGGTGTCGGTCACGTGCTCCAGGTAGGCGCGGATGTGCCGCTGACCGGAGAAGGTGCGCGGCCAGTCCGGGTTGGGCGCGAAGGAGAAGGAGTAGAGGTGCGAGGGCACGTCGCAGGCGCACCCGGGGTAGCTGTTGTCCCGCCAGGTCCCGCCCACCGAGTCGGCCCGCTCCAGGACGACGAAGTCGGTGATCCCCTCGCGGCGCAGCCGGACCGCGGCGCCGAGTCCGCCGAACCCCGATCCGATCACCGCCACCCGAACGTGCTCGTGCTTCGCCATGCCGCCTCCCGTGCGCCCGGCCAAGATTCCGCCAGCAATCACTGGCACAGTCGGACTGTAGAGCAGCTCCATACCGAGCGGTAGGGGTACGACGAGGGAAAGTTACCGGCGGTACAACATAGGCTGGCGGACGTGGCAGAACGATCGGGAGAACAGGCGGCGCCCACGGAGGACCGGGACCCCCCGCACGAGTACCGCATGGCCGAACTGGCCGAGGCGGCCGGGATCACCGTGCGCACCCTGCGGTTCTACCGGGAGCGGGGACTCATCCCGCCGCCCCGCCGGGAGGGCCGGATCGCCTGGTACGACGAGCGGCACCTGGCCCGGCTGCGGACCATCGCCGCCCTGCTCGAACGGGGCCACACCCTCACCGGCATCGCCGACCTGACCACCGCCTTCGAATCGGGACGGGACGTCGGGGAGGTCCTGGAACTGGGGACGCCCTCCGAGGAGGAACCCGTCCGGCTCACCCCCGAGGAGCTGGCCGACCGCTTCGCCGGCGAGGTCACGCCGGAGAACCTCGCCGCCGCGCTCGACCTCGGCTACCTCGCCACCGACGGCGAGGACATCGTCCACGTCAGCCGCCGCCTCCTCGACGTCTCCGCCGCCCTCGTCCGCGAGGGCGTCCCGCTCGCCGAGGTCCTGAAGGCCGGCGCCCGCGTCCGCGAACACGCCGAAGCCCTCGCCGAGTTGTTCGCCGAGGTGCTGGGGGCGCACGCGGGCGCCGCCGACCTCCAGCGGCTGCGCCCGCTCGCCAAGAGCGTCGTCGAGGCCGAACTCTCCCTCGCCCTCGACCGCCGGCTGCGGGCCGGCGACGCCTGACCGGAGCGGCACGCGGCGCGGCCTCATCGGCGCCTGACAGGTTCTTCGAAAGTTCTTCATCACCTCCGCCCTACGGTCGGTCCGCCCGCCGCGCCCCGCGGCCGGGCCGACCACCAGGAACGGGGACCGAGGAACCGATGAGGACCGACCGGACACTGCTCGCCGCCGTCGCGGCGACCGCCGCCGTCGTGCTGACCGGCTGCGGCGGGAACGACCCGGGGACCGGCGTCCCCACCGCCGGGGACGCCACCGCCACCGCCCGCGCCGGCGGGACGAAGGGCGGCGCGGGCGGCGACGAGGGCGAGATCGCCGCGTACGTCGAGGCCCGGCGCGCCTGGGTGGCCTGCCTCCGCGAGGGCGGCATCGACGCGCCCGACCCGGACGAGAACGGCCGGGTCGAACTCGCCGACGGCCGCGCGGTCAAGGCGGACCCCGCGCTCCGCAAGGTCCTGGAGGAGTGCGGCAGGAACCAGCCGGGCGTCCCCGCCGCCCTGGAGCGCAGGCTCGCCCCCGAGCTCACCCCCGACCAGATCGAGAAGAAGTTCGAGTTCGCCGCCTGCATGCAGAAGAACGGCGCCCCCGACTTCCCCGACCCCGAACCCGACGGGCACGTCTACGGCGACGCCCAGCAGTGGGACTCCACGACCGCCGCCGCCCAGCGCGCCTCCCGCGTCTGCGCCCCGATCATCGGGCGCCCCACCGAGACCGGACCGGGCAAGGGCTGAGCCGTGGACGACCTCTCCCCCGAAGCGGCCCCCGCCCTCGCGCCGCCGCCCCGCCGGCGGCGCCGGACCGCCCTGCTCGTCACCGGCGCCGCCGCCGTCGTCGCGGCCGTCGCCGCCGCCGAGGCCGAGCGGGCCGGCGACGGGGATCGGAAGTGCACACCTCAGAACTC
>NZ_JBEZUZ010000017.1:0-99244 GCF_040636735.1 Streptomyces sp. NPDC035033
GTCCAGGAACGGGCCGAGGACCTCGTACAGGTGCAGGTCCGATCCGCACAGCCCGCTCGTGGTGATCCGCACGATCACGTCCCACCGCCCGTCCCGTTCTCCCGTCCGCCTCCCGCACCGCGGGGATCCCGTCCGCCTCCCGCACCGCGGGGAGGGCGGCTAGGACCAGACGGCGACCAGGTACTCGACCCCGTACGGCGCGTCCTCGTGGAGGAGGCGGCCGGCCAGGCCGGCGCCCTCGGCGGCGCCCGCGAGGACCTGCCAGGGGGCGCGTCCGGCCGCCTTCAGCTCGTGCGCGAGGCCGGCGTCGAGCGCGAGGAGGCCGGGTACGTCGGCGGAGCCCAGGGCCCGGGCGGCCTCGGCGTCGAAGCCGGCGGCCCGCTCGTCGAGGTAGCCGGGGGCCTTCACGGTCCGGCAGGCGCTGCCGTCGCCCATGACGAGCAGGGCGACCCGCTCCGCCGAGGCGGCCAGCCGCCGTCCGGTCTCCGCGCACTCCTCGGCGGCGGCCCGCTCGTCGATCCCGAACCCCTCGACGGGGAGGTCCGCCCGGCCGGTGCGGGAGAGCAGCCAGGCGCCCACGGCGAGCGGGGCCGGCAGCGTACGGCCTCCGGGCCCCTGGCCGAGGCTCACGGAGAGGTCGATGCCGAAGCCGGCGAAGGAGCCGGAGGAGCCGGCGGGGAAGGCGCCCCGGGCGCCCTCGGGCGCGGGCCCGACGACGTACAGCCGGTCGGGCCGGGCGGCGGCGAGCACCCCGAGGGCGTCCGCGCAGTGCGCCCGCGCGTCCTCCAGCTCGGGGGCGGCGCCGCCGGCGACCTCGGGGACGAGGAGCGGCGGGCAGGGGCACACGGCTGCGGCGACAAGCATGATCCGCAGCCTACTGCCCGGGCCCGCGCGAGGTCAGTGGCCGGCGCCGCAGGCCGGGGCCTCGGCCGCCGGGAGCGGCTCGGGGACGCCGATCTTCGGCAGGCCGAGCAGGACCCCGGCCGGCTTGGCGGCGGCCGCGGCGGTGCGCTTCTCCCAGGCGTCGCCCGCGCGGGTGCGGCGGACGGCGGTGGTCGGGCCCTCGGCCAGCAGGTGGTGCGGGGCGGCGTAGGTGATCTCGACGGTCACCACGTCACCGGGGCGGACGTCCTCGTCGGGCTTGGTGAAGTGGACGAGCCGGTTGTCGGGGGCGCGGCCGGAGAGCCGGTGCGTGGTGCCGTCCTTGCGGCCCTCGCCCTCGGCGACCATGACCTCCAGGGTGCGGCCGACCTGCTTCTTGTTCTCGTCCCAGGAGATCTCCTCCTGGAGGGCGACCAGGCGCTCGTAGCGGGCCTGCACGACCTCCTTGGGGATCTGGTCCTCCATCTCGGCGGCCGGGGTGCCGGGGCGCTTGGAGTACTGGAAGGTGAAGGCGTTCGCGAAGCGGGCCTCGCGGACGACGTGCATGGTCTGCTCGAAGTCCTCCTCGGTCTCGCCGGGGAAGCCCACGATGATGTCGGTGGAGATGGCGGCGTGCGGGATCGCGGCGCGCACCTTCTCGATGATGCCGAGGAAGCGCTCCTGGCGGTACGAGCGGCGCATGGCCCTCAGGACCGTGTCCGAGCCGGACTGGAGCGGCATGTGCAGCTGGGGCATCACGTTCGGCGTCTCGGCCATGGCGGCGATGACGTCGTCGGTGAAGTCGCGCGGGTGCGGGGAGGTGAAGCGGACCCGCTCCAGGCCCTCGATCTCGCCGCAGGCCCGCAGCAGCTTGGAGAATGCCTCGCGGTCGCCGAGGTCGGAGCCGTACGCGTTCACGTTCTGGCCGAGCAGGGTGATCTCGGAGACGCCCTCGGCGACCAGGGCCTCGATCTCGGCGAGGATGTCGCCGGGACGGCGGTCCTCCTCCTTGCCGCGCAGGGCGGGGACGATGCAGAAGGTGCAGGTGTTGTTGCAGCCGACCGAGATCGACACCCAGGCCGCGTACGCCGACTCGCGGCGGGTCGGCAGGGTGGAGGGGAAGGCCTCCAGGGACTCGGCGATCTCGACCTGCGCCTCCTGCTGGACGCGGGCGCGCTCCAGGAGGACCGGCAGCTTGCCGATGTTGTGCGTGCCGAAGACCACGTCGACCCAGGGGGCCTTCTTGACGATGGTCTCGCGGTCCTTCTGCGCCAGGCAGCCGCCGACGGCGATCTGCATGCCGGGGCGGGCGGTCTTCATCGGGGCGAGGTGGCCGAGGTTGCCGTACAGCTTGTTGTCGGCGTTCTCGCGGACCGCGCAGGTGTTGAAGACGACGACGTCGGCGCCGTCGGCGTCCTTGGGGGCGCGGACGTAGCCCGCCTCCTCCAGCAGACCGGAGAGCCGCTCGGAGTCGTGGACGTTCATCTGGCACCCGTAGGTGCGAATGTCGTAGGTCTTCGGTCCTTCGATGCCCACTGTGAGACTCCGGTCGCTGCTGCTGGTCATGACATCCAAGAGTAGGCGGTCCGCCGCGGGGTCCGGGCCGGGCGCCGGGGCCGGCCACGGTGTCCGGATGTGACAGGGAATCGTCATTGCCGTCACGGGGCGGTGCGGGCGAAGGTGGGGGCATGTCCGAGACGCACTCCACCACGGCCCCCGGCGGGCACCCCGTCCACCGGGTCGTCGTCGCGGTCTTCCCCGACGTGGACCTCCTCGACGTCACCGGGCCGGCCGAGGTCTTCGCGCTGGCCAACCGGGAGGCGGGCGGTCGGGCCCGCTACCGGGTGCGGCTGGCCGCGCCCGGCGGCGCCGGGGAGGTGCGGACCTCGGCGGGGGTGCGGCTGGTCGCGGACCTCGGTTTCGACGAGGTCGGCGCGGACGTGGACACCCTCCTGGTGCCGGGGGCGGTGGACCCGGCGGAGGACGGCGGGGTCGTCGCCCGGCTCGACCCGGAGGTCGTCCGGTGGGTGCGGGAGACCGCCCCGCACGCCCGGCGGGTGGCGTCGGTCTGCGTCGGCGCCCACGTGCTGGCGGCGGCCGGCCTCCTCGACGGGAGGACCGCGACGACCCACTGGTCCACGGCCGCGCAGCTGGCGGCCGACCACCCGGAGGTCCGCGTCGACCCCGATCCGATCTTCGTACGGACGGACCGGGGCCGGCTGTGGACCGGGGCCGGGATCAGCGCCTGCCTCGACCTGTCCCTCGCCCTGGTGGCGGAGGACCTGGGCGAGGAGACGGCGCTGGCGGTCGCCCGGCAGCTCGTGATGTACCTGAAGCGGCAGGGCGGCCAGAGCCAGTTCTCGGTGCCGCTGAGCCGTCCGGCGGCCGGCCGGCGGGACATCGACGAGCTGCGGCTCTGGATCGCGGACCACCTCGACGAGGACCTGTCCGCTGAGCGGCTGGCCGGCCGGATGTGTCTGAGCGAGCGGCACTTCGCCCGGGTCTTCGCGCAGGAGACCGGGTCCAGTCCCGCCGCCTACGTGGAGGCGGCCCGGATCGAGGTGGCCCGGCGGCACCTGGAGACCTCGGACGCGCCGCTCGCCGAGGTGGCGGCCCGGGCGGGGCTCGGGTCGGTGGAGACGCTCCACCGGGCGTTCCGGCGGCAGCTCGCCACCACGCCGGCGGCCTACCGCCGCCGGTTCCGCACCCGGACCGACTGACCCCCGGCCACCCACCCCCTTTCCCTCTCCCGCGCGGGCGGGCGGCTCCGCCGCGCCCTCACGCGGTCCGTTTTCACCTGAAAGGTCAAGAAATGAGCATCACTCCGTCCACCCCCCTGCGTTCCCTCTCCGGTCTGACCGACGAGCCGGCCCGGCTCTCGGAGGCGGTCCTGGTTCTCATCGACATCCAGAACACCTACCGGTCCGGCGTCATGGCGCTGGAGGGCGCCGAGGAGGCCGTCGCCGAGGCCGCGCGGCTCCTCGCCCGGGCCCGGGCGGCCGGCACCCCGGTCGTCCACGTCCAGCACGACAGCGGCGAGGGCTCCCCGTACGACCTCACGGCCCCGGTCGGGGCGATCAGCGACGAGGTGGCCCCGGCCGACGGCGAGCCGGTCGTGGTGAAGAACTTCCCGAACGCCTTCCACGCCACCGACCTGGAGAAGGTCCTGACGGACCTCGGCTTCGCGGCGGGCAGCGGGAAGGACCTGGTCCTGGCCGGGTTCATGACCCACATGTGCGTGAACTACACCGCCCAGGCCGCGTTCAACCTGGGCTACCGGCCCACGGTCGTCGCCGAGGCCACGGCCACCCGGGCGCTCACCGCGCCGGACGGCACGGTCGTGCCCGCCGCCGAGCTCAAGCGGGCGGCGCTGACCGCGCTGACCGACGTGTTCGCCGTGGTGGTGCCGACGGCGGCGGACCTGCCGGCCTGAGCCGCCTCCGCCCGGCGCCCCTGCGGTTTTCCGCAGGGGCGCCGGGCGGGAACGCGCATACCGGCTCCGCGCCGCCCTTCCTAGGTTGGGGAGGGTCTTCCGGCGGGTCCGCCGGGGACCTTTCCCGCACCCTTGGAGGGCCCATGACGCCGTTCCCGATCCCCCTCGCCCAGGAGCCCGCCGGCGGCGTCGCCGGCTGGGCGGCCGGTCTCGTCGACACCCTCGGCGGGCCGGGCGCGGGCCTCGCCATCGCGCTGGAGAACCTCTTCCCGCCGCTGCCGAGCGAGGTGATCCTGCCGCTGACCGGCTTCGCCGCCGGGCAGGGCCTGCTGAGCCTCGCCTCCGCCCTGTTCTGGACGACGCTCGGCTCGGTGGCGGGCGCGCTCGCCCTGTACGGGATCGGCGCGCTCTTCGGCCGCGAGCGGATGTACGCGCTGTGGGCGCGGCTGCCGCTGGTGAAGGTCACGGACCTGGAGCGGACCGAGGCGTGGTTCCGGCGGCACGGCACCAAGGCGGTCCTGCTCGGCCGGATGGTGCCGGTCTTCCGCAGCCTGATCTCGGTGCCCGCCGGGGTGGAGCGGATGCCGGTCCCGCTCTTCCTCCTCCTCACCACCGCCGGCAGCCTCGTCTGGAACAGCGTGCTGGTGCTCGCCGGTTACGCGCTCGGCGACCGCTGGGAGCTGGTCGAGGCGTACGTCGGCGTGGCCTCCAAGGCCGTCGTCGTCCTGGTCCTCGCGGCCGGCGCGACCTGGCTGGCGGTACGGCTCCGGGGGCGCGGGGCGGCCCGGCACCGGCGCGCCTAAGGTGGAGGCCGTGCACGGGGGTGAAGGGGCGGATGTGGAGGCGCGGGCGGTCTTCGGGCGGGCGGCCCTCCGGCGGGCGGCCTTCCGGCGGGCGACCGGGGTGCTCGCCGGCTGTCTGACGGCGCCCCTCGGGCTGCTGTACCTCGCGCTCGCCGGGATCCCGCTCGGCGCCTTCCTGCTGTGGCCGCGGACGCGCCCGTACGCCCTCGGGCTCCTCGTCCCCGGCGCCCGCCGGCTCGTGGCGCTGGAGCGGGGGCGGCGGACCGCCTTCTTCGGCGACCGGTTCCCGGAGGCGTACGCGAACGGGGAGGCGGACGCGGACCGGGGCGTGCTCCGGTACCTGGCGGTCCGGTCCTGGACGGGGCTCGTGTGCGGGATCGTCCTCGCGCTGCTCGGCTTCGGCGCGGTGCTCGCCGGGCTGCTGGCCGGCGGGGTGGCGCGCGGGACCATCGGGGCGGCCGAACTGCTGACCCAGCTCGTCCTCGGCGGCGTGCTGCTCTTCCTCGCCCTCCAGGGCCTGGCCGCGCTGACCGCCCTCGACGCCCGGCTGGCCCGGGAGTGCTTCGGCCCGTCGGAGCGGGAGCTGCTGCGCCGCCGCATCGAGGAGCTCGCGGACAGCCGGGCGGCCGTGGTGCGGGCCGTGGACGCGGAGCGGCGGCGGATCGAGCGGGACCTCCACGACGGGGTGCAGCAGCGGCTCGTGGCGCTCGCCATGCTGATCGGACGGGCGCGCCGGAGCGGCGGGCGCGACCCGGAGCGCGCGGCGGAACTCCTCGGCCAGGCGCACGAGGAGGCCGGCGAGGTGCTGGCCGAACTGCGCGAGGTGGCCTGGCGGGTGTACCCGTCGGCGCTCGACAGCCTGGGCCTGGAGGAGGCGCTGGGCGGGGTGGCGCAGCGGTGCGCGCTGCCGCTGCGGATCGCCTACGAGGTCGAGGGGCCGCTGCCGCGCCCGGTGGAGACGGCCGCGTACTTCGTCGTCTCCGAGGCCGTCACCAACGCGGCCAAGCACTCCGCAGCCTCGGCCGTCTCGGTACGGGTCGCGGCGGCGCCCGGCGGCCCGCTGACCGTGCGGGTGGAGGACGACGGGCGGGGCGGCGCGGATCCGGCGGGCGGCGGCCTGACCGGACTGCGCGGACGGGTCGCCGCCCTCGACGGCGTCCTGCGGATCGACAGCCCCCTCGGGGGACCCACCACCATCGTCGCGGAGCTGCCGTGCGTGTGATCCTGGCCGAGGACTCGACCCTGCTGCGGGAGGGACTCGCCCGCCTGCTCGCGGAGGAGGGCCACGAGGTCGTCGGGGCGTTCGGCGACGCGGTGGCGCTGGTCGCCGAGGCGGAGGCGCTGCGCCCGGACGTGGTCGTCGTGGACATCCGGATGCCGCCGACCCACACCGACGAGGGGCTGCGGGCGGCCGTCGAGATCCGCGAACGGCTGCCGGGGACGGGCGTCCTGGTCCTCTCGCAGCACGTCGAGCGCAGCTACGCGGCCCGGCTGCTCGCGGCCGGCGCGGAGCGGGTCGGCTATCTGCTGAAGGACCGGGTGGCGCAGGTCGAGGAGTTCCTCGACGCGCTGGAGCGGATCCACGCGGGCGGGACGGCGATCGACCCGGAGGTCGTGCGGCAGCTCGTCGTCCGCAGCGCGCACGCGGACCCGCTGGCCCGGCTGACCCCGCGCGAGCGGGAGGTCCTCCAGGTGCTCGCGCAGGGGTACACCAACACGGCCATCGCGCGGCGGCTGCACCTGTCGCTGAGCGCCGTGGAGAAGCACCTCAACGCGGTCTTCGACAAGCTGGAGCTGCGCGGGAGCGGGGGCCAGAGCCCCCGGATCCTCGCGGTGCTGCGCTATCTGGAGGCGTAGCCGTCGGCGCGGGCCCCGGTCAGCAGGGCGTGCAGGCGCAGGAGGGTCCGCTCGTCGCCGAAGCCGCCGGCCTTGATGACGACGGGGACCCGGGGGAGGTCCTCCGGGCCGGCCAGGGTGCCGCGGGCGATGCCGGGTTCGGGTTCGTCGTGGAGGTCGATGCCGTGGGCTCCGAGCGCGCGCAGGACGGCCTCCGCGGTCTCCCCGCCGGTGAGCACGAGCCCGTCGAAGGGGTCCCGGTCGGCCAGGGCCGCCACGGAGGCGGCGAGGAGCCGGGTCAACTCGGCGGGGTCCGCCCGCCGTTCGTGGGGCGTGTGGAGGATGCGGACGGGGGTGTCGACGGCGCGCAGCGGGTCGGCGGCGACGGCGCTGACCGCGCCCGGTTCGGCGGCCAGCAGGGCGAGTTGGCGCCGGGTGGCCGGGTTGGCGCTGCCGACGGCGACCAAGGGGCGTACGGCGGGCGGGAGTTCGCCGGCGGCCTCGCCGTCGGCGGCGGGGCGGGCGTGGTGGCGGGCGAGGGCGGCGGCCAGGCCCGGGGAGCCGACCCACAGGACGGCGCGGTGGTCGGGCGCGGCGGCGACGATCCGGTCCAGGTCGGCGTCGGTGGCGGCCGAGCAGACGAAGAGGCCGCCGTCCGGGAGGAGTTCGGTCAGTTCCTCCGGCCGTCCGGGGTCGACGGGGACGGCTTCCGGGAGGAGGCGGGCGAGGTCGGCCGTACGGACGGGGTGGGCGGGGTCGCGGGCGAACTCGCTCTCGTCGACGCGCACCCCGCGCACGTACTGGACGCCGTGCCGGGTGGTGCGGCCCTCGGCCGGGAAGGCGGGGGCGATCACGACCGCCCGCCGGCCCGAGCCCTCCCGCGCGGCGCGGATCTCCGCGGCCACGTGCCCGCGGAGGGTCGAGTCGACGGTCTTGAGCAGCAGCTCCGCCCCGGACAGGGCCCGGGCCGCCTCCCGGGTGCGGGCCGCGGCGCCGGCCTCGTCGAGGAGCCGGCTGCCGAGGTCGACGGCGAGGACCCCGTCCTCCTGTCCGTGGCCGGCGAGGGGACTGCCGGAGAGCAGGACCCGGGCCGGACGGCCGGCCCGGCGGAAGGGCGCCGCCCCGTCCCCCGCGCTGGTCAGGTCGTCGGCGAGGACGGCGACGCGGGGCGGGGCGACGGACGGGGCGGGGCGCATCGGCGGCTTCCTCGGGTCGTACGGGTGCGGGCGGGACGGACGGGCCGGTACGGATACGGGTCCGGGGTCCCGGCACGGGTACACGCGGGCGTCCCGACGCCGGTACCGGTCGCGTACCGGTCGCGTCGGGTCCACCCTGGCGCGCCCGGCCCGCTTCAGTCCAGCGGCGACCGGTCCGGGCGCGGGGGCGGCGGCCGGTCCGCGTATGCGCACGAGTACGCGGACCGGATCGTGGACGTGGACACGGGCGCGGGCACGGGCACGGACATGGGCATGGGCATGGGCATGCCGGAACTCCCTCGGGACGGGGGCGAGTCAGCGGCTCGGCCGGGGCCAGGGGCGGGCAGGGGGAACTGCCCTCAAGATCACCGAGCGCTTTCCGACGCTAACCGCACCGGCCCCGGCACCCCGACAGGACACACGGCGCGGCGCGCCCGCCACGCCCCGCTCACCACTTCGGCGGAGCGCGTTCGCCCCCCGCCGGACGCGCCCGGCCCCCCGGGCCGTACCGGACCGAGCCGGCCGGGACCGGACCGAGCCGGACCGGGCCGTGGCTCGGGGTGGACCGGGCCGGGCCGTGGCTCGGGGTGGTGTCGTCGCCACCCGGAGCCACCGGCGGTCCCGGCCCGGCGGACATCACACCGCCGCCGTCCGGTCGCCCTGGCCAGGGGCGGCGCCCACCTGGCAGGATCGCTGACATGCTCCCCTCCCTCACCCGCGCCGTCCGCCGCCGCGTCCTCGCGCTCGCGGCCGCGCTGCTCGCGGTGGGCGGAGCGCTGCTGTGGTGGCTGGCGCCCTTCGGCCCCCCGGCGCCGAGCGGCTCGGTCACGTTCAGCACCGGCGTCCCCAGCGGCGTCTACCAGCAGTACGGCGAACTGCTCAAGCAGGCCATGGCCGAGGACCTCCCGGACGTCTCGATCACCCTCAAGGACAGCGAGGGCTCCCAGCAGAACCTGGCGAGGGTCGCCTCCGGCGAGGCCGACTTCACGGTGGCGACCGCCGACGCCGTGGCGCAGTACATCCGCGACCGCCGGCCCGGCTTCGAGCGGCTGCGCGGCTGCGCCCGGCTCTACGACGACTACGTGCAGCTGGTCGTGCGCAAGGGGTCGTCGATCCAGCGCGTCTCCGACCTGCGCGGACTGCGGGTCGGCGTCGGCCAGGACGGTTCGGGCGTGCGGCTGATCGCGGACCGGGTCCTCGCGGCGGCCGGCCTCACCCCGGACCGGGACGTCGAGGCGGTGCCGGTCGGCATCGACACCATGCCGGCGATGCTGGAGCGGGGCGGCCTCGACGCGTTCTTCTGGTCGGGCGGTCTGCCGACCGAGGCCGTGCTGTCGCTGTCGCGGCGCTACGAGGTGCGGCTCGTCCCGATGGACGCCCCGCTCGTGAAGGCGCTGCGGGACGTGGGCGAGTCGACCCGGCACTACCGCTCGGCGAGGATCCCGGCCGACGCCTACGCGAAGGCGCAGGACGGGCAGCCGGTGGAGACGCTGGCGGTGGCGAACCTGATGGTGACGACGGCCGAGGCCGATCCGGACCTGGTGGAGGGCTTCACCCGGGCGGTGATCGACAGCCGGGACAGCATCGGCAGCCAGGTGCACCCGGCCCAGCTGGTGGACCTGCGCACGGCCGTCTACACCGAGCCGCTCGTCCTCCACGAGGGCGCCCGCCGCTACTACCGCTCGGTCAAGCCCTGACCCCTCGCCCCGCCCGGGCCGTCACCGGTCGGCGGGTTCGTACCGCGGCACCGTGACCGTCACGCGCAGGCCGTGCGGTTCGTTCGGGGCGAAGGAGATCCCGCCTCCGGAGGCGGTCAGCAGCACGCGGGCGATGGAGAGGCCGAGCCCGGAGCCCTTGACGTTCTGATGGCGGCCGGAGCGCCAGAAACGGTCGCCGACCCGGCTCAGCTCCTCCTCGGTGAGGCCGGGGCCGCGGTCGGCGACGACGACCTCGACGCCGTCCCGGCCCGTGCGGACCCGTACGGTGACCCGTTCGCCCTCCGGCGTGAACTTCAGCGCGTTGTCGACGACCGCGTCCAGGGCGCTGGAGAGGGCCACCGGGTCCGTCCAGCCGGTGGCCGCCCCGCACTCGCCCACCAGCTGGACGCCCTTGTCCTCGGCGACCGCCCGCCAGGAGGCGATCCGCTCGGCGGTGAGGGCGCCGACGTCGGTGAGCCGCAGGTCGGCGGCGGTGTGCTCGGCGAGGGCCAGGTCGAGGAGGTCGTCGAGGACCTGCGCGAGCCGCTTGCCCTCGGTGCGCACGGAGGCGATCTCCTCGTTCCCCTCGGGGAGTTCGAGGGCGAGCAGCTCGATGCGCAGCAGCAGCGCGGCGAGCGGGTTGCGGAGCTGGTGGGAGGCGTCGGCGACGAACGCCCGCTGCTGTTCGAGGACTTCCTCGACGTGGTCGGCCATCTCGTTGAACGAGCGGGCCAGGCGCCGCAGCTCGGGCGGTCCGCCGGCCTCGGCGACCCGGGAGTTCATCCGCCCGGTGGCGATGTCGTGGGTGACGCCGTCGAGGACCCGTACCGGACGCAGCACCCAGCCGGTGAGGCGCACGGCGGCGCCGACGGCGAGGAGCATGGCGGCGGCCTCGCCGGCGAAGATCACCAGCCAGCCGCGCAGGACGCGGGCCCGGAGCTCGCCGGTGGGCGAGTCGGTGACGACGACGGCGATGACGTCCCCGTCGCGGACGACGGGCGAGGCGATGATGAGGCGGGCGTGCGGCTGCCAGGGCCAGACCTGCGGCGGGTCGTGGCTGCGGCGGCCGAGCAGGGCCTCGTTGAAGGCGCGGCGGCCCTCCCCCTCGTAGGGGACGACCCAGTCCTCGGGGGCGGCGGCCATCGACCGGTTGTCGCGGTAGAAGATGCCGGCCCGGATGCCGTAGACGTCGTGGTAGCTGGTGAGCTCCCCCTTGAGGGTGGAGCGGCGCTCGTCGTCGACGGCGGAGGGGTCGCCGACGAACTGGCCGAGGGCGGCGAAGCGGGCGGCGTCGTCGAGGCGGTCGACGACGACCCGCTGCTGCTCGGCGGCGGCGAGGCTGGCGGCGAGCGGGAAGCCGAGGGCGAGGAGGACCCCGGCCATCAGGACGATGAGAAGGGGGAGGAGTCGGGTGCGCACGGGCGGAGCGGCCGGGGGTTACGCGGCCGGGGGGACCAGGCGGTAGCCGACGCCCCGCACGGTCTCGATCAGGGCGGGCATCCGCAGCTTGGAGCGGAGCGAGGCGACGTGCACCTCCAGGGTGCGGCCGGTCCCTTCCCAACTGGTCTGCCACACCTCGGAGATGATCTGCTCGCGGCGGAAGACGACGCCGGGCCGCTGGGCCAGGAGGGCGAGCAGGTCGAACTCCTTGCGGGTGAGGGCGACGGGCTCGCCGTCGACGCTGACCCGCCGGGTGGGCAGCTCGACGGTGACGGTGCCGAGGCGGAGCACGGTGGCCTCGGCGGCGGAGCCCGTACCGCCCGCCGCGTCGTCGGCGGGGCCGCCGGTGCGCCGGGAGACGGCGTGGATCCGGGCGAGCAGTTCGCCGGTGTCGTAGGGCTTGACGACGTAGTCGTCGGCGCCGAGGTTGAGGCCGTGGATCCGGGAGCGGACGTCGCTGCGGGCGGTCACCATGATCACCGGGGTGGTGGTGAGCTTCCGGATCCGGGCGCAGACCTGGTAGCCGTCCTGGTCGGGGAGGCCGAGGTCGAGCAGGATCACCCCGTACGAGGGGCGGTCGCCCTGCGCGGTGGGGAGGACGGCCTGGAGGGCCTCCTCGCCGTTGCGGGCGTGGGTGACGGCGAAGCCGTGCTTGGCGAGGATCGCGGAGAGGGCCGCGGCGACGTGGTCGTCGTCCTCGACGAGCAGCAGTCGCATGGTCTTCTCCTCTCGTTCGCCGGGGCGCCCCGGGCCGGGGCGCGAACGCCCATGAACGCCGATCATCGACGCCCCAGTCAAGTGTCCCCCTGCGGACCGCCGGCTTCCGTTATTCACCCGGTACGCCGCCCGGGTCCGCCTTCACCCAGGGTGTCCGACTGTAGCCCTATCGTTATCCTCAATTTCCGCTCAGATGTGATGACGGTCATCCGGACGGGTCTCTAGTGTCCTCCCAACCGAGGAGGACGGAGCAAGAGGCCGATGAGCGAAGTGGCAGTGTCCAAGGACCACGAGGACTCGCCCCGGGCCCAGGAGGATCTGGTCGTCCTGTCCGGAGTGAACAAGCACTTCGGCGCCCTGCACGTGCTGCAGGACATCGACCTCACGATCGGTCGCGGTGAAGTCGTCGTCGTCATCGGCCCGTCGGGCTCCGGCAAGTCGACGCTGTGCCGCACGATCAACCGCCTGGAGACCATCGACGCGGGCACCATCACGATCGACGGGAAGCCGCTGCCCGCGGAGGGCAGGGAGCTGGCCCGGCTGCGGTCGGACGTCGGCATGGTCTTCCAGTCCTTCAACCTCTTCGCGCACAAGACCGTGCTCGAGAACGTGATGCTGGGTCAGATCAAGGTCCGCCGCACGGCGAAGGCCGAGGCGGAGGCCAAGGCCCGTGCCCTGCTCGACCGGGTGGGCGTGGCCGCACAGGCCGACAAGTACCCGGCGCAGCTCTCCGGCGGGCAGCAGCAGCGCGTGGCGATCGCCCGCGCCCTGGCGATGGGCCCGAAGGTGATGCTCTTCGACGAGCCGACCTCCGCCCTGGACCCGGAGATGATCAACGAGGTCCTGGAGGTCATGCAGCAGCTGGCCCGGGAGGGCATGACGATGGTGGTCGTGACGCACGAGATGGGCTTCGCCCGCTCGGCCGCGGACCGCGTCGTCTTCATGGCCGACGGCCGCATCGTCGAACAGGCCGCCCCCGAGGAGTTCTTCAGCAACCCGCGCAGCGACCGGGCGAAGGATTTCCTCTCCAAAATCCTTCACCACTGAGCGAGTCGACGACCTAGTCTTCGCACCTCACGCCTACCCAAGGGACGTTCAACCATGAAGCTTCGCCACGCCTCCGCGGCCTCCGTGGCCGCCGTCGTCCTCGCCCTGACCGCCACCGCCTGCGGCACCGGCTCGGACTCCGGCAGCAACGGCGACAAGATCACCATCGGCATCAAGTTCGACCAGCCGGGTCTCGGCCTGAAGACCCCGGACGGCTCGTACGCGGGCTTCGACGTGGACGTCGCCCGGTACGTCGCCAAGGAGCTGGGCTACGACGAGGGCAAGATCACCTGGAAGCAGGCGCCCTCCGCCGAGCGCGAGAACCTCATCAAGAACGGCGACGTGAAGTTCGTCGTGGCGAGCTACTCGATCAACGAGAAGCGCCTGAAGGAGGTCGACTTCGCCGGCCCGTACTTCCTGACCCACCAGGACCTGCTGGTCCGCGCCGACGACACCTCGATCACCAAGGTCGAGGACCTCAACTCCAAGAAGCTCTGCTCGGTCACCGGCTCGACCTCCGCGCAGAACGTCAAGGAGAAGCTGGCCCCGAAGGCCGACCTCCAGCAGCTCGGCGGCTACTCCGAGTGCCTCACCGGCCTGGAGAACAAGGCCGTCGACGCCCTCACCACGGACGCCTCCATCCTCGCGGGCTACGCCTCGCAGAAGGAGCACCAGGGCAAGTTCAAGCTGGTGGGCCTCTCCATGAGCGACGAGAACTACGGCATCGGCATCAAGAAGGGCGACGCCGAGCTCAAGGGCAAGATCAACAAGGCCCTGGAGAAGATGGTGTCCGACGGCACCTGGGACAAGCTCGTGAAGCAGCACTTCGGCCCCTCGGGCTACAAGAACGAGCCGGCCCCGAAGATCGCGGGCTGACCTCGCGCGCTGCCGTGACGGCCGCCCCGCCCGGGTGGCCGTCACGGCGCCACCGGCCGCTGCCGACGCACCGGCCGCCCACCGACCGACCACCAGGGGAGAGCGCGGGGCATCGTGTTCGACTTTCTTGATTCCGGGCAGTACGACCTGCTCGGCGCCTTCTGGGTGACGGCGCAGCTCGCCCTCTACTCGGCGATCGGCTCGCTGATCTGGGGCACCGCCCTGGTCGCCATGCGGGTCAGCCCGGTCCCGCTGATGCGCGGCTTCGGCACGGCGTACGTCAACCTCGTCCGCAACACGCCGCTGACCGTGGTCATCGTGGCCTGCTCCTTCGGCCTCAACCAGACCCTCCAGATCACGCTCGGCGGCGAGAACTTCGAGGAGATCGGCTTCCGCCTCGCGATCCTCGGACTCACCGCGTACACCGGCACCTTCGTCTGCGAGGCGCTGCGCTCCGGCATCAACACGGTCCCGGCGGGCCAGGCCGAGGCGGCCCGCGCGCTGGGCATGAGCTTCATCCAGGTGCTGACGCTGGTGGTCCTCCCGCAGGCGTTCCGCGCGGCGATCACCCCGCTCGCCAACGTGCTCATCGCCCTCACCAAGAACACCACGGTGGCGGCGGCGATCAGCGCCGCCGAGGCCGCGTTCCTGATGAAGGAGATGATCGAGAACGAGGCCGACGCCCTCTTCGTGGTCTTCGGCATCTTCGCCTTCGGCTTCATCCTCCTCACCCTCCCCACCGGCCTGGTCCTCGGCTGGGCGGCCAAGCGACTGGCGGTGAAGCGATGAACTCCGTCCTCTACGACGTCCCCGGCCCCCGGGCCAAGCGGCGCAACGTCCTCTACACGGTCGTCTTCCTCGCCGTCCTGGCCCTGGTGGCCTACTGGGTGCTCGCCGCCCTGGCCGACAAGAACCAGCTGGCGGCCGAGAAGTGGAGCCCGTTCGTCACCGACGCCCAGGTGTGGACGACGTATCTCATCCCCGGCCTGGGCGAGACCCTGAAGGCCGCCGCGCTCTCCATCCTGATCGCCCTGCCGCTCGGCGCGGCCCTGGGCATCGGCCGGCTCTCCGACCACCGCTGGGTGCGCGTCCCGGTCGGCGCGGTCGTGGAGTTCTTCCGCGCCATCCCGGTGCTGCTGCTGATGATGTTCTCCAGCGCCGTCTACGCCGCCTACACGCCCGTCAGCTCCGACTTCCGCCCCCTGTACGCGGTCGTCACCGGTCTGGTGCTCTACAACGCCTCCGTCATCGCCGAGGTCGTCCGCGCCGGTGTCCTCTCGCTCCCCCGGGGCCAGGGCGACGCGGCCGTCGCGCTCGGCATGCGCAAGGGCCAGACCATGCTGTACGTGCTGCTGCCCCAGGCCGTGACGGTCATGCTCCCCGCCCTGGTGAGCCAGCTCGTCGTCATCGTGAAGGACACCGCGCTCGGCGGCGCCCTGCTCGGCTTCGGCGAACTGCTCAGCCAGAACCGGCAGATCACCGCCAACTACGGCGCCAACACGATCGCCGCCTTCACCGTCATCGCCCTGATCTACATCGCGCTCAACGCCCTCCTCACCTACCTGGCCGCCCGGCTGGAGAAGCGGCTGCGCCAGGGCCGCAAGGCGGCCGCGGTGAAGGAGACGGCCCCGATCGCGAACGTCGAGATGGGCGGGGCGAGCACCGGCGGCCTCTGACCGCCGTTCCCCGGCTCCGTACGACCACCACCCCCCGACCGGCCCGGTTTCCCCCAAGTTCCGCGCCCGTCCACTTCCGGCCCCGTCGCCTTCCCCCGGACCGCCTGCTTCCGGGAGAACCGGCGGGGCCGGAGGTCTTGGTGGGGCGGAGGAGGCGTGAGGGGGCGGCCGGAGGGGCCGGAAACGGCTCCGGCCGGCCGCCGGCCGCACCACGCCCACCGCGTCACTTGACGCAAAACACCCTGACTGGGTTGCATACGGTCTGTGATCAAGCACCGGGCTCGTGCCACACTCTGCTGTGCTGCCCCCATGACTTTCCGGCCTTTTGGAGCCGCGCCGTGGACCCGGTGATCATCGTGGGCGCGGGGCCGGTCGGCCTCGCGCTCTCCCTCGCGCTCGCCGCGCAGGGCGTGCCCAGCGTCGTCCTCGACGAGACCTCCGGCAAGGAGGAGCCGCGCCCCGCGCGGACCGTCGTGCTGCGCGCCGACACGGCCGCCCTGGTCGAGCGGCTGGGCTGTGCCACCGTCCGCGACGAGGGGGTGCGCTGGGTCGGCTGGCGCGGGATGCGAAGCCGCCGGCAGACCCGCGAGGTCGCCTTCGACCTGGGGCTCGGCGGCACCGAGGAGTGGTCCGAGGACCCGGCGTCCCCGGCCGCTCCGGCGGCTCCCCTGCACATCCCCCAGCACGCCCTCGCGCGCGGCCTGCGCGACGCCGTCGCCCGCGAACCGCTCGTCCGGCTCGTCACCGACTCCCGCCTGGACAGCGTCGAGCAGGACCGCTCCGGGGTCGTCGCCCACACCCGCGGCCCCGAGGGCACCTGGTGGCGCGGCAGCCACCTCGTCGGCTGCGACGGCGCCCGCTCGACCGTCCGCAAGCTGCTCGGCGTCCGCTTCCCCGGCCGCACCGCGGTCGAACGGCACGCGGTCGCCGCCCTGCGCACCGAACTCCCCTGGCCCGGCGAGTCCGTGCTGCACCGTCAGCCCCCGTGGCGGGGGGTCGGCGAGGAGATCACCGCCCGCCCGCTGCCCGACGGGGTGTGGCGGATCGACTGGCTGCTGCCGCCGCGCGGCGAGCTCGTCACCCCGGACGCGCTGGTGGCCCGGATCCGCGAGACCCTGGCCGGCTGGTGCGAGGGCACCACGCCCCCGTACGAGCTCCTCGACACCGGCGTGCACACCCTGCACCACCGGCTCGCCCGCCGCTGGCGCGTCGACCGGGTGCTGCTCGCCGGGGACGCGGCCCACCTGCTCGGCGCGATCGGCACCCAGGGCCTCGACGAGGGCCTGCGGGACGTCGACAACCTCGCCTGGAAGCTCGCCCTCACCTGGCACCGGGCGGCGCCGGACGCCCTGCTGGACAGCTACCAGAGCGAGCGGCGCACGGCGATCGCCGCACGGCTCCGCTCGGCCGACCAGGCGCTGCCCGTCCTGCGCGGCGGCGGCGGGCTGCGCACCTACCTGCCGGGCGTGATGCGCGGTCACGACGCCCTGCTGACCGACGGGCACCTGGGCCGCGGCCCGCTGGGCGCCTCCCCCGCCTATCCGCACTCGCCGCTCGCCGCGCCCTTCACCGAGGGCATGATCCCGGTGGGCACGCCGCTCGGCGCCCCCGTCGAGGACGTCCGGGTGACGGCCCCCGACGACACGACCGTACGGCTCCGGGACCGGCTGGGGCAGGCCCGGTTCCTGGTCCTGCTCGTCGCCCCCGGCACCGGGGTGTGGGAGCGCCGCCACTGGCGGACCGCCGGACTGATGCCCCGTCTGGAGGAGGCCGCCGAGGGCCTGCCGGTGGCGTCGGAGGTCCTGGTGACCGACGCCTACCCGGGCGCCCCCGCCCACGCCGTCCTGCTGGTCCGCCCCGACGGCCACCTGGTCGCCGCCTTCGCCGGCGTACGGCCCGAGGAGCTCCACGCGGCGGCGGAAGCCGCCCGCGGCAACGCCCCGGGAACCCCGGACCAGTCCTCCGCCGCGCCCCACGAGGAGACGGAACGGCGCGGGGAGAAGGCCCGGCCCGAGAAGGCGGAGCGGCCCGAGAAGGCGGGCCGGCGCGGGGGGACGGAGCCGCGTGAGGGGGCGGAGCGGTCCGGGACGCCGGGCCGGCGCGGGGAGACGGACCGGGCAACGGACCGGGCAGGAGAGCCGGACCGGTCCGGAGCCGCCGTCCCCGTGGAGGTCCCGGCACCGGCCGAGGTCTCCGTGGGACACGACCGGACCGCGGACGTCCATTGATTCGCGGGGGCACGCGTGGTGTACTCCGGAGCGTGACCGACACCGATGTGCGCCTGTGGCGGAGGGTCCACGTGGACCTGATCCGCTATGCGGGCTGCGTGTGTCGCCCGTCCTCCTGAACGCGCCTCCCTTTCCCCGCGCGCCCCGCCCCACCCCGTTCCGCCCCGCCGTGCCCGGACGACCGTCCGGCGCGGCGAGCCCGGCGGTCCCTCGGTGGCTTCCGTGCGGCGCGCCCCAGCGATTCCAGGACGGTCACCCGTGCCCGCGTCTTCTGTCACCCCCTCTTCCCTGCCCCCTTCCCCCGCCGCCCGGACGGCCTCCGGTCCCCCGACGGCGGCCGAACTGCTCGACTTCGCCCGCCGCACCGCCGCCGACCGGGCCCTCGTCGACTCCCTGCCGCTCGATCCGGAGGGCCGTACCTGGGTACGGCTGGACGGTCCCGGCGGCAGCGAGGCCTGGCTCATCGGCTGGCCGCCGGGCTCCGGCACCGGCTGGCACGACCACGCCGAATCCTTCGGCGCCTTCGCCACCGCCCGCGGCAGCCTCACCGAGCACGCGCTCGCCGTCCGCCTCCCGGCGGGCGGCTGGCGGACGCTGGAGCTGGCCGAGGGGCTGGACCGTTCCCGCCGGCTCGACGCGGGTGACGGCCGCGCCTTCGGCCGCGACCACCTCCACGAGGTGCTGAACCCCTCCCCCGACACCCACGCGGTCTCGGTGCACGCCTACTACCCGCCGCTCCCGCTGATCCGGCGCTTCAGCCGGACGGGCGCGGTGCTCCGCCTGGAGCAGGTCGAGGGCCCGGAGGACTGGCGGTGAGCGGGGAGCGCGTCGGCATCGACGCACTCCTGGAGCGGGTGCGGTCGGGCCTCGACCGGGTCGACGCCCGCACCGCGTACGAGGAGTACGCGGCGGGTACGGCGCTCCTGGTCGACACCCGCTACGCGGCCCTGCGGGAACGGGACGGTCTGGTCCCGGGCGCGCTGGTCGTGGAGCGGAACGAGCTGGAGTGGCGGCTCGACCCGCTGGGCAGTCACCGCTCCCCGCAGGCGACCGGCCACGACCTGCGGGTGGTGGTGTTCTGCGACGAGGGCTACGCCTCCTCGCTGGCGGCGGAGTCCCTGCGCCGCCTGGGCCTGCACCGCGCGACGGACCTGATCGGCGGTTTCCAGGCATGGAAGGCGGCCGGTCTCCCGGTCCTCCTCCCGGCCACCGGGCCCGCCTTCTGACCGGAAGGCCCGCTTCCCCCCGGACCGGGGCGGCCCCCCGCCCAGCCCCGGTCCCCGGTCACTCGACCCCAGGTCGCTTGACCCCAGGTCGCTTGGTTCCCAGTCACCGGGTCTCCCGGCCTCCCGGTGTCGATCACGGCCCGGCTCTGGTCCCGGCCCGGGCTCCGGGCTCCGGGCTCCGGGCTCCGGGCTCCGGGCTCCGGGCTCCGGGCTCCGGGCTCCGGGCTCCGGGCTCCGGGCTCCGGGCTCCGGGCGGAAGGCTAGTAGCCCTCCTCCAGGCCGTCGGTGGACTCGCCCTCTTCCTCCAGGGCCCGGCGGACCACCCGCAGGGCCATGCCCTCCGGGTATCCCTTGCGGGCGAGCATGCCGGCGAGGCGTCTGAGCCGGCGGTCGCGGTCGAGACCGCGGGTGGCGCGGAGCTTGCGCGCCACCAGCTCGCGCGCGGTGGCCTCCTCCTGCTCGGAGTCCAGCTGGCCGACGGCCTCCTGCACGAGGCCGGGGTCGATGCCCTTGGTCCGCAGCTCGCGGGCGAGGGCCCGGCGGGCGAGGCCCCGCCCGTGGTGCCGGGACTCCACCCAGGCGTCCGCGAAGGCGGCGTCGTCGATGAGGCCGACGTCCTCGAAGCGGGCGAGGACCTCCTCGGCGATGTCGTCGGGGATCTCCCGCTTGCGCAGGGCATCGGCCAGCTGCTTGCGCGTGCGGGGGGTTCCGGTGAGCAGGCGCAGGCAGATCGCCCGCGCCCGCTCGGCCGGATCCTGGGGTGACAGCTCCTTCTCGGCCCTCGACGAGTCGGGGCTGTCACCCGGCCATTCGGTGCGACCGGTCACCGGTTCAGCTCTTGGCCGCGGTGGCCTTGGTCGCCTTGGCGGTCTTGGCCGCCGTGGCCGGGACGGCCTTGGCGTCGTCCGCGCCGGCCGCGTCCGCCGCGTCCGCGGTCTCGGCGCCCGCGTCCGCCTTCGCGGCGTCGGGACGGACGCCGACGCCCAGCTTCTCCTTGATCTTCTTCTCGATCTCGTTGGCGAGGTCGGGGTTGTCCTTCAGGAAGTTGCGGGCGTTCTCCTTGCCCTGGCCGAGCTGGTCGCCCTCGTACGTGTACCAGGCGCCGGCCTTGCGGACGAAGCCGTGCTCCACGCCCATGTCGATCAGGCCGCCCTCGCGGCTGATGCCCTGGCCGTAGAGGATGTCGAACTCGGCCTGCTTGAACGGCGGCGCGACCTTGTTCTTCACGACCTTGCAGCGGGTGCGGTTGCCGACCGCCTCCGTGCCGTCCTTGAGGGTCTCGATGCGGCGGATGTCGATGCGCACCGAGGCGTAGAACTTGAGCGCGCGGCCACCGGTCGTGGTCTCCGGCGAGCCGAACATCACGCCGATCTTCTCGCGGAGCTGGTTGATGAAGATCGCGGTGGTCTTGGACTGGTTGAGGGCGCTGGTGATCTTCCGGAGGGCCTGGCTCATCAGTCGGGCCTGGAGGCCGACGTGGGAGTCGCCCATCTCGCCCTCGATCTCCGCGCGCGGCACGAGCGCGGCGACGGAGTCGATGACGATGAGGTCGAGGGCGCCGGAACGGACCAGCATGTCGACGATCTCGAGGGCCTGCTCGCCGTTGTCCGGCTGGGACAGGATGAGGTTGTCGATGTCGACGCCCAGCTTGCGGGCGTACTCGGGGTCGAGGGCGTGCTCGGCGTCGACGAAGGCGACCTGTCCGCCGGCCTTCTGCGCGTTGGCCACGGCGTGCAGGGTCAGGGTCGTCTTACCGGAGGACTCCGGGCCGTAGATCTCCACGACACGGCCACGCGGCAGGCCGCCGACGCCGAGGGCGATGTCGAGGGCGGTCGAGCCGGTGGAGATCACCTCGATCGGCTCCTGGGTCCGGTCGCCCATGCGCATCACGGCGCCCTTGCCGAATTGGCGTTCAATCTGTGCGAGCGCGGCGTCGAGCGCCTTCTCGCGGTCGGTTCCTGCCATGGGTTCCACCCGGGGTGCTTGAGTCGATCGCTTCATGTGAAAGACGCTAACCCCTGCCACTGACAACGGGCCCTCACGTCTCTCCGACCTGTGGACAACTCGCCGAGATGCCCGCGATTCCAAGGGCCGGAACCCTCATGAGAATAGATGTTCGATTTTCGTGTCAAGCGCGCCACGCGCCCCTGTGGACAACCGTGACGGCCGCCCCGGCGGCCCGGGGCGAGGGGCCGTCCGCCGGGCGCCCTCCCCGGCGAACGGCCCCGACCGCCCCTCCTCCCTACTCCCCGTCCTCGTCCCACCCCGGGTCCAGCCCGAGCTCCGGATCGAGGCCCGAGCGCCGGTCGGCGCGGTTCAGCGTCTCGCCGACCATCCGGGTGGCGTAGTCGAGGTCCCCGGTGATCCGGTTGATGTGCTCGGCCAGCAGGAGCGCGGTGGCCTCCAGGGCGGTCATCTCCTCCTTGGTCCAGTCCCCGTACTGCCGGCGCCAGAGGCTGGGGCTCAGACCGGTGCCCGCCGCGACCACCAGACCGGCCATGGTCGGGATCGCCTCGGGGCTGACGCTCCGGGGCATCATGCGCAGCGTGGTCACGAGGCTGGGCACCACGTACTCGATGACGTCCCGGTCGTGCTCCTCGTGGACCCTCCGCAGCCACTTCATGAACATGAAGACGAGCGTGCAGGCGCCGTCCAGCAGGTCGTGGACGCCCTGGAGGTCCAAGGACGCGGTGAGCTGATCGAGCAGCTTCTGCTGTTCGGGATCGGTCCCGGTCCTGCCGTCGTGGACGGCCTTGAGCCGGGAGTCGATCACCATGAGCGCCCCGTCCACGTCACCGACGGGGGCGTAGCGGGGGTCGCAGGGCGATGGCACGGGCTTCCTCCTCGTAGGACCGCGTCGGCGCGGTCAGTCCGTACGGTAGGAGGCTCATCGGACGGGTTCCGGCGGATCAAGGGAAACGACCATCGGACGACTGAACCGGAGCCGGTGCGTTGACCGGCGGAACGCCTGGCCAAAGGGGCCGCGCGGGCCTTCTCCGCCCGGAGCCCCACCCCTCCGCGCCTGGCGCATAACAGCCACCCGCAGGGCGCTTTCCGGACGGCCGCCGGCCACTCGCCGCGCCCCGTCAGGCCGTCCCGGGCCGGCCCTCCGCGCCGTCCCGCCCCACGGACTCCACCCGTCCCACAGGCCCCGCTCCCCCCGCGGCCCCCACGGGCAGAAGGTCCGGGCGCTTGGCGACCCGGCCGTCGCCGGAGGACCGTCCCCGCACGCGGCGCGCGATCCAGGGCCCGAGGAAGGACCCGGCCCAGGCGAGTTCGCCGGCGGCGGCGCGCAGGCCGCCGGGGACCGGGCGGGGCGGCAGCGGCCGGGTCCAGCCGTCGTCGCTGCCCGGCAGGGCGAGCGCGTCGGCGACGGCGGCCGCGATGCGCGCGTGTCCGAGCGGGGAGGCGTGCAGCCGGTCGGCGCTCCACAGCCGGGGGTCGGTGACCACGTCGTGGTGGGCGGTCTCCGCGACGGCCACGCCGTGCCGGCGGGCGGCCTCCCGGATCCGGTCGTTGAGGGCGTGGACGCGGGGCGCGAGCGGGCGGGCCAGCGGGGTGAGGCGGCCGACGTCGGGGAAGGTGAGGGTCGCCACCCGGGCGCCCCGGCCGGTCAGGGCCGCGAAGGCGGCCTCCAGGTGGCCGGCCGTCTCGTCGGCGTCGAAGCCCGGCCGGAGCAGGTCGTTCACGCCCGCGACGACGGTGGCGAGGTCGGGCCGGAGGGCGAGGGCGGCCGGGAGCTGTTCCGCCCGCACCTGACCGGCCAGGCGGCCGCGGACGGCGAGGTTGGCGTACCGGACGCCGGGGCCGGTCCGGTCCAGGTGCTCGGCGAGCCGGTCGGCCCAGCCGCGCAGCCCGGTGAGGTCGTCCCCGTCGCCGACCCCCTCGGTCTGACTGTCGCCGAGGGCCACGTACCGCCGGTACCCGTGCGTGCTCATCCGCTCGGCCACTCTTCCCCCGCCCCCTTCTCCACCTATTCAACTTTTTTAGTATACGCAGGACGGCCGGTCCGCGGCCCCGCCCCGCCTATCCTTCGACCCATGCGCCTCCCGCCCCGGACCGCCGACGCCCTGATCGCCGGTCTCGTCCTCCTCCTGGTGACGGTCTGGACGCTGATCTCGGGAGGGGGGACGCACGAGTCCGCCCCGCGCGCGGCGCTCGGCTGGGCCCTCGTGCTCGTCGGCTGCGGCGCGCTCGCCCTCCGGCGGACCCGGCCCGTCGCCGTCGCCGTCGTCACCCTCCTCGCGTGCGTGACCTACTACCCGCTCTCCGCGCAGGACGGGCCGCTCATGATCGCCTTCGCCCTGGCGCTCTACACCACGGCCGCCGAGGGCCGCTTCGCCGCCGCCGTCGCGCTCGCCTCGGTCACCCTGCTCGCCGTCGGCCTCGGCGAGGTCCGCCAGGCGCCGGGCCGCCGCCAGATCGACGAGACGGCGCTCGTGATGCTCGCCGGCTGGCTGATCAGCCTGGTCGCGGTGGGCCGCGCCCAGCGCACCCGGATCGCCTATCTGCACGAGGTGGAGCAGCGGGCTCTGGCCGCCGAGCGCGAACAGGAGGCCCGGGCCCGGCAGAGCGCCACCGAGGAACGGCTGCGGATCGCCCGCGAACTCCACGACGTCCTCGGCCACACCGTCTCCCTCATCAACGTGCAGTCCGGCGCCGCCCTGCACCGGCTCGCCAAGCGCCCCGACCCCGAGAGCGCGCTCGCCACCGCCACCGAGGCCCTGACCGCCGTCCGCACCACCAGCAAGGACGCCCTGCGGGAGCTCCGCGCCACGCTCGGGGTGCTGCGCGGCGCCGACGAGGCCGCCCCGACCGCCCCGCCCTCCTCCGGCCTGGCGCTCCTCGGCGACCTGACGGCCCGCGCCCGCGCCGCGGGCCTCGACGTGCGCACCCGGGTCACCGGCACGCCCGTCCCGCTGCCGCCGCCGGTGGACCTCGCCGCGTACCGGATCGTGCAGGAGTCGCTCACCAACGTGACCCGCCACTCGGCCGCCGGGACCGTCACCGTCACCCTGGACTGGGAGGCGGAGGGCGGCACGGTACGGATCCGGATCGCGGACGACGGCGGCGCGCCCGGCGCGCGGACCACGGCCGCCCCCGGCGGCGGCACCGGTCTGCGGGGCATGGCCGAACGGGCCCGGGCGCTCGGCGGCACGCTCGCCGCCGGGCCGGCCGACGGCGGCTTCCTCGTCGACGCCCGCCTCCCCACCACCCTCACCCCGCAGGAAGGGAAGCAGTGATGATCCGCGTCGTGCTCGCCGACGACCAGACCCTCGTCCGGGCCGGGTTCCGGTCGATCCTCTCCGACGAGGAGGACATCGAGGTCGCCGGTGAGGCCGGGGACGGCGGACAGGCCGTCGCGCTCGCCGCCGAGCTCCGTCCGGACGTCGTCCTCATGGACATCCGCATGCCCGTCCTCGACGGCCTGGAGGCCACCCGGCGCATCACCGCCGACCCCCGGCTCGGCGGCGTGAAGGTCGTCATCCTCACCACCTTCGACGAGGACGAGCACGTGTACGGGGCGCTGCGCGCCGGCGCGTCCGGGTTCCTCGTCAAGGACACGGAGCCGATGGAGCTGCTGCACGCGGTACGGGTCGTGGCGCGCGGCGACGCCCTCATCGCCCCGGCGGTCACCCGGCGCCTCATCGCCGAGTTCGCCGGGCGCGCCGACCCGTCCGGCCGCCGCCCCGACCCGGCGCCACGCCTGGAGGCGCTCACCGACCGCGAGCGGGAGGTCCTGGGCCTGGTCGGGGCCGGTCTCTCGAACGACGAGATCGCGGGCCGGCTCGTCCTCTCCCCCGCCACCGCCAAGACCCACGTCAGCCGGATCATGACCAAGCTGGAGGTCCGGGACCGCGCCCAACTGGTCGTCCTCGCCTACGAGTCGGGGATGATCACCCCCGGCTGGCTGGCCTGACGCGCCTCCCCGAGGGGGCCGCCTCCGGGGCGACCCCTAGGGGTCCGGGGCCGTCCCGGTCAACTTCCGCGGTACGTCCGGGCGCCGCCGTTCACCCGGGGATGTACGGACCGGGCCCGGAAGTGTCATCCCAGGTCAGATGTGGGGCCGGGGGTCGCCCGCGCATCCTGGCGGGGTGCATCAGGACGTACTCGATCTCGCGCGGCTGCAGTTCGGCCTCACCGCCGCGGGCCACTTCCTCTTCGTCGCCCTCACGCTGGGCCTCGGGACGATCGTCGCCGTCCTCCAGACCCGGGCGACCCTCACCCGGCGCCCCGAGGACGCCCGCCAGGTCCGCTTCTGGGGCCAGCTGTACGTGATCAACTACGCGGTCGGCATCGTCACCGGCCTCGTCATGGAGTTCCAGTTCGGCATGGCCTGGAGCGGCCTCACCCACGAGGCGGGCAACATACTCGGCGCGTCCCTCGCCGTGGAGACGCTCGTCGCCTTCTTCGTCGAGTCGACCTTCCTCGGCCTGTGGATCTTCGGCTGGCACCGGCTCGGCCGCTGGGCGCACCTGGCGGCGATCTGGATCGTCGTCCTGACCGCCTACCTCTCCGCGTACTGGATCCTCGTCTCCAACGGCTTCCTCAACCACCCGGTGGGGTACGGCTCCGAGGACGGCGAGCTCGTCCTGACCGACCCGGCCGCGGTCCTCACCAACCCGGCCGCGCTGCTGCCGCTCGCCCACGTCCTGGCGGGGGCGCTGCTCACCGCGGGCTTCTTCATGGCCGGGGTCAGCGCGTACCACCTCTTCCGGCGCACCGCGGAGGCGGACTTCTTCCGGCGGAGCCTGCGGACCGGGGTGTACGTGGCGGCGCCGGCGCTGATGGCGGCGGCGGTCACGGGCGGGCTCCAGTTCGCCTCGCTCGCCTCCTTCCAGCCGATGAAGGCGGCCGTCTTCCGGGGGCGGGCGGCCGAGATCGCCCGGGTGCAGGCCGAGTTGGCGGAGCGCTTCGGGCCCGGCGACCACATGCCGCCGGAGGGCTGGACCCGGGGCGGCGGCCTGGTGATGCTGATCTCCTTCGGGCTGATGATGTACCTCTGCTTCGGCGGGGTGATCCTGGCCGCGTTCCGGAAGGCCGTCCTGCGGTTCCGGCTCTGGCACCTGGTCCTCATGGCCTCCGTGCCGCTGCCGTACCTCGCCATGACCGGCGGCTGGGTCTTCCGCGAGGCGGGCCGTCAGCCCTGGGTGGTGTACGGCCTGCTGCGGACCGAGGACGCCGTCTCGGAGCTGTCCCCCGGCACGATGCGGCTCTCGCTGACCGTGTTCGCCACGCTCTTCCTGCTGCTCGCCGTCCTGAACGCCTGGCTGCTGGCCCGGCACGCCCGCCGCGGCCCGGCCGACCCCGGCCTCGGCCGGGACGAACGCGCCCCCGCGGCGTCCCCGCCGGTCCCGGGCGCGCCCCTGCCCCGCTACTGACCCCGGCCCCCACCGCCCGAGGAGAACCGTGGAAACCCTGGCCGTCGCCCTGCTCGCCTGTTGTGTCACCGGCTGGTTCGTCCTGGCCGGCACGGACGTCGGCAGCGGCATGCTGCTGCCCTGGCTCGGCCGCGACGACGCCGAGCGCAGGCTCGTCCTCGCCTCCTTCGCCCCGTTCTTCCTGGGGAACGAGGTGTGGCTGGTCGCCGCGGCCGGCGTCCTCGTCGGCTGCTTCCCGGAGCTGGAGGGCGAGTTGCTGAGCGGTCAGGCGCCGGTCCTCGTCGCGCTCCTGGCCGGGTGGATCGTGCGGGACGCGGCCCTGTGGTCGCGGGGCCGGGGGCCGGGCCGCCGCTGGCGGGCGGCCTGCGACGCCGCCGTGACGGCCGGCAGCTGGGTGGTGGCGCTGGCCTGGGGCCCGCTGCTCGTCGCCCTCCTCACCGGCAGACCGCACGAGCCGGCCGGCGGGCCCGTCGCCGTCGTGGCCGCCCTGGCCGTCGCCGCCCTGTTCGCGGCGCACGGGCTCGGCTTCGCCTCGCTGCGGCTGACCGGCGCCCCGTACCAGCGGGCCCGGAAGCTGGTGGGGCGGGCGGGGCGGCCCTGGCACCCGGTCGCCCTCACCGCCGTCCTGCTGGGCGGGCTGCCGCTCTGGGCGGGGTCGGCGCTGCCGCTGGCCGAGCGGGCGGCGGCGCCCGGGACGCTGGCCCTGCTCGTCCCGGCGCTGGCCCTCGTCACCCCGCTGCTCATCGCCGTCCAGGGGTGGGTCTGGTACGCCTTCCGGGGCCGCGTCACCGGCCCCTCGTACCTCTGAGCCGTCCCCTCAGGCGTCCTCACCGGAACCCGCCGCGCTCTCCTTCTTGTGCTGGAGGGCCTTCTGGAGCCGCGCGACGACCGCCTCGCCGTACCGGCGGTGGCCGTGCACCCGGGGGTCGTCGGTGACGTCGTACCGCTTCACGTACGCCCCGAGGAAGGCCTGGAGGGTGGCGACGGCCGGGATGGCGATCAGCGCGCCGACCGCGCCGAGCAGCGCGGTGCCCGCGATCACCGAACCGAAGGCCACCGCCGGGTGGATGTCGACGGTCTTGGAGGTGAGCTTCGGCTGGAGGACGTAGTTCTCGAACTGCTGGTAGACCACGACGAAGCCGAGCACCCACAGCGCGTACCAGGGGTTCACGGTGAAGGCGATCAGCATCGGCAGGGCGCCGGCCAGGTAGGTGCCGATGGTGGGGATGAACTGCGAGACCAGGCCGACCCAGACGGCGAGGGCGGGGGCGTAGGGGACGTCCAGGATCTCGAAGAGCACGAAGTGCGCGACGCCGGAGATGAGGGCCATCAGACCGCGCGAGTAGAGGTAGCCGCCGGTCTTGTCGACCGCGATCTCCCAGGCGCGCAGCACCTCGGCCTGCCGGGCGGGCGGCAGGACGGAGCAGAGCGCGCGGCGGAAGCGGGGGCCGTCGGCGGCGAAGTAGAAGGCGAAGAGGAAGATCGTCAGCAGCCGGAAGAGGCCGCCGAGGACGGTCGCGGAGACGTCGAGGACGCCGGTGGCGCTGTTCTGCACGTACTTCTGCAGCCAGTCCGATTTGAGGACGCTGTCCTGGACCTCGACCCGGGAGAGGTCGGTGTGGAAGGTCTCGTTGATCCAGTTGATGAGCGAGTCGAGGTACTTCGGGAAGTTCTCGACCATGTCGACGATCTGGCCGGCGAGCATCGAGCCGAGCAGCACCACGAAGCCGATGCCGGTGGCCAGGACGCCGAAGAAGACGAGGAAGGTGGCGAGTCCGCGGCGCATCCCGCGCGCCGCCATGCGGCCGACGGCCGGTTCGATGGCGAGCGCGAGGAAGAAGGCGAGGAGGACGTTGACGAGCAGGCCGACGAGCTGGTGGAAGGCCCAGTCGCCGAGCAGGAAGCAGGCGTAGAGGGCGAGGGCGAGGACCATCGCGCGGGGCAGCCAGCGGGGCATGCGCGCACCGGACGGCGTGGCGGTCGCGGGGAGCTCCGCGGGCGGCCGCCCGCCGGATCCGGCGGCGGGGACACCGGGCGACGCGCTCGCGTCCGGCGTCGTGCTCCCGGCGGCGGAGGGCGTCGCCGGTGCCTCCGGCGTCTTCGGGGCGTTCTTCTCGGTGTCGTCAGTCGGGGCCACCCCGCAAGTCTCGCGCACCCGGCGGGCGAACCGCCCGGGTCCCGGCGGATCGCGGCGGGGGCCGCTCAGCGCTTCTCGGCCGGGACGTCCATGGCGGCGCAGACGACCCGCCACACGTCCTTCGCCTCCCAGCCGGAGTCCAGCGCCTCGTGGACGGTCCGGCCGCCCAGTTCGGACAGGACGTGGTCACGCGCGAAGGAGTCGGCGTAGGCGGCACCGAAGTGGTCGGCCATCCGCTGCCAGAAAATCGTCAACCGCATGACTCCAGTATCCCGCCCCCAAGAGTGCAGCCCGCCCGCCGGGGCTTGCCACCGCGCGGTTCCGCCCTACGGTCGGAACATGGCCGAAAAACCCCTCTCCTCCCCGCCCTCTCCCCCGGCGGCCCCCGGGTCGCCGCTCGCCCGCGCCGAGCGGTTCGTCTGGCTGACCGCCCGCGTGCTCGAACAGCGCCGTTTCGCCTACCACTTCCTCCGCGGCGGCGCGGACGAGGTGGAGGCCGCCCTGACCGCGTACCTCGACGAGGACGGCGGTTACGGCCACGGACTCGAACCGGATCTGCGGGGGCCGGTCAGCCAGCCGCTGCACACCGCGCACGCGCTGCGGGTCCTGGACTCGATCGGGCGCTGCGGCGGGCTGCGGGTGGAGCGGATCTGCCGCTACCTGACGGCCGTGTCCACCCACGAGGGGGCGCTGCCGGCGATCCACCCCTCGCAGCGCGGCTACCCGTCGGCGCCGTTCGTGCCGGTCGTCGACGACCCGCCGGGCGAACTGCTCTCGACGGGTCCGGTGGTCGGCACGCTCCACCGCAACCAGGTCTGGCACGCCTGGCTGTTCCGGGCCACCGAGTTCTGCTGGGCGGCGGTGGAGTCGCTGGAGAAGTCCCACCCGTACGAGGTGCAGGCGGCGGTCGCCTTCCTCGACTCGGCCCCGGACCGGCCGCGGGCGGAGGCGGCGGCCGACCGCCTCGGGCGGATGGTGCGCGAGCAGCGGCTCGCCGTGCTGGACCCGGACCGCCCGGAGGAGTTCCCGCCGGCCGACGGGTACGCGCCCGGGGAGCACCACTATCCGCACGACTACGCGCGCGTGCCGGACTCGCTCGCCCGCCGCTGGTTCACCGACGAGGAGCTCTCCCGGTCGCTGGACTTCCTCGCGGCGGAGCAGGCCGAGGACGGGGGCTGGCCGATCCGGTGGCGGGCCTGGGCGCCGGGCTCGGCCCTGGAGTGGCGCCCGATCGTCACGATCGAGGCCCTGCGCACCCTGCGCGCCTACGGGCGGCCCCTGGACGGCTGATCCCGGGCCCGCGCGCGTGTGGATCCGGGCTCAGCCGCCGAGGGCCCGGACGCCCGCCGTCACGAGGACGGCGGCGCCCACGACGACCAGGAAGGGCGCGCGCAGGACGAGGGCGAGCGCGGCGGCCGCCACGCCGGCGGCGCGGGCGTCCAGGGCGACCGCCGTGCCCGTCCCGAAGGTCTGCTGGGCGGTGAGCGCCGCGAGCAGGGCGACGGGGAGGAGCGCGGCGAGCCGCTGGACGAGCGGGCGCTCCAGGGTCTGGGCGGGCACGAGCAGGCCGACCAGCTTGACCAGGTAGCAGCCGGCGGCGGTGAGGCCGATCGCGAGCCAGACGTTCATGCCGTTCATCGGGGGGTCTCCTTCTCCGGTGCGTCCTTCTCCGGCCCGTCCTGCCGCTTCCGCGCCCGCCGGCCCTGGAACCAGAGGACGGCCGGGGCGGCGAGCGCCGAGACGAGGACGGGGACGCCCGCCGGGAGCACGGGCAGCAGGCCCAGGCCGAGGACGACGGCGATCCCGGCGGTGGCCCGCTCGGTCGCGGTCCGCAGCATCGGCGCGAGCAGCGCGAGGAAGACGGCGGGCCCGGCGGCGTCCAGCCCCCAGGCGGCGGTGTCGCCGATGGCCTCGGCGCCGAGCGCCCCGAGGAAGGTGGTGAGGTTCCACAGGACGTAGAGGGCGAGCCCGGTGACGGCGAAGCCGATGCGGGCGGACCTGCGGTCCGGCTGGGCGAGGGCGACGGCGGTGGTCTCGTCGATGACCCACTGCGCGGCGAACGGCTTCGCGGCCCTCGGCAGGGCGAGGAGCTGGGAGAGCCGCAGCCCGTAGAAGGCGTTGCGGGTGCCGAGGAAGAAGGCGCCAGCGGCGGCCGTGAACGGGTTCCCGCCGCCGGCGAGCGCGCCGACGAGGGCGAACTGCGAGGCGCCCGTGAAGACGAGCAGGCTGAGCACGCAGGTCTGGAGGAGGGTGAGCCCGGCGCCGGCCGAGGTCACGCCGAAGGCGAAGCCGGAGAGCCCGACGGCGATGCCGACGCCGAGCGCGTCCCGGACGACGGCGGAGTCGGGCTTGCCCGGCCCGCCGGGCCGGGGCGTACCGCTCCCGGCCGTCCGGGCGGCCCCGGCGGGTATGTGATCGTGTGTGTCCCCCGTGGCGGGGTGTGCTGTCTGTTCTGCCACGTCCCCGACGGTACGGAGCGGCCGGCGGGCCGGTCTTGTACGTTCTTGCGCCCCGCGCCGCCGCACCCCGCGGGTCCCGCGCCCTCGGGTCCCGCGCCCTCGACCCCCGCGGCTACGTTCCCGCGCGCCCCACGCCCCGGGCCCGCTGGTAGGCCCCGGGCGGGACGCCGACGCTCCGGGTGAAGTGGCGGTTCAGGTGGGGCTGGTCGGTGAAGCCGACGGCGACCGCCGCCTCGGCCGGCGGCGTCCCCGCGTCCAGGAGCCGGCGGGCCCGCCGCACGCGCGCGTCGGTGAGCCAGGTGTGCGGCGGCATGCCGTACGCGGCGCGGAAGGCCCGCAGCAGGGCGAAGGGACTGGTGCCGAGGTCGGCGGCGAGCCGCTCCAGGCTGGGCGGCCGCGCCATCCGCTCCTCCAGGACGGCACGCGCGCGTGCCGCGTCCCGGGCGCCCGCGCTGCGGGGCGCGAGCGGACGCAGCCCGCCGTGGCTGCGCAGCATCCGCGCGGTGACCAGCCGGAGCAGGCTGTCCGCGGCGAGCGCGTTGCCCTCCTCCGCGGCCCGGTGCACGCCGATGACGAGCTGGGCCGCGTACGGGTCGTCGACGACGGGCTGGGTGAAGCCGACCGGGCCGCGGACGGCGAGGACGTCGGCGGCGATGGACCGGACGAGCTCCGGATCCGGGTAGATCGTGCGGTAGGTCCAGCCCTCGGGGACGCCCGCGTGCCCGGTGTGCGGGGTGTCGGGGTTGACCAGGGCGATCTGCCCCGGCCCCGCCCGGACCAGCTCGTCGCGGTAGTGGAACGCCTCGACGCCCTCGGTGATCGCGGCGTAGACGAAGGTCTCGTGGGTGTGGCGGGAGAACGCCTTCTCGATGTAGCGGGCGTGCAGCAGATCGACCCCCGGCAGCTCGGCGTACTGCCAGTACCGTGCCCGCTCGCCCCTCGCCATGGCTCCATTCTGCGCCTCCTCGGACCTCGCGACGAACGGATGTCCCCAGGTCCGGGCGGTTGTCAGTGGCCGGGTGCAGGATGGGGGGCATGGTCAGGTCCGCGCTCGAAGACTTCTCCCCGGCCACCCGCGGATGGTTCACCGGGGCGTTCACCGCGCCCACGGCGGCCCAGGAAGGCGCCTGGCGGGCCATCGGGGCGGGCTCGGACGTGCTCGTCGTGGCCCCGACCGGCTCGGGCAAGACCCTGGCCGCCTTCCTCGCCTCCCTGGACCGGCTGGCGTCCGTCCCGGCCCCGGCCGAGCCGAGGAAGCGCTGCCGGGTGCTGTACGTCTCCCCCCTCAAGGCGCTCGCGGTGGACGTGGAGCGGAACCTCCGCTCGCCGCTGACCGGCATCCGTCAGGAGGCCGTCCGCCTCGGGCTGCCGGAGCCGGACGTGCGGGTCGGCATCCGCTCCGGCGACACCCCGGCGGCCGAGCGCCGCGCGCTCGCCACCCGGCCGCCGGACATCCTGATCACCACCCCCGAGTCGCTCTTCCTCATGCTGACCTCGGCCGCCCGGGAGGCGCTGTCCGGGGTGGAGACCGTCATCCTGGACGAGGTCCACGCGGTCGCCGGCACCAAGCGCGGCGCCCATCTGGCGCTCACCCTGGAGCGGCTCGACGAGCTGCTGCCCCGCCCCGCGCGCCGGATCGGCCTGTCGGCCACGGTCCGCCCGGTCGACGAGGTCGCCCGCTTCCTCTCCCCCGGCCGCCAGGTGGAGATCGTGCAGCCGCCCTCGGGCAAGGAGTTCGACCTCTCCGTCGTCGTGCCGGTGGAGGACCTCGGCGAGCTGGGCGGCTCCCCCGCCTCGGAGGGCCGGGAGGGCGGCGACAAGCCGTCGATCTGGCCGCACGTCGAGGAGCGGATCGCCGACCTCGTCCAGGCCCACCGCTCCACGATCGTCTTCGCCAACTCCCGCCGCCTCGCCGAGCGGCTCTGCAACCGGCTGAACGAGATCGCCTACGAGCGGGCGACCGGCGAACCCGCCCCCGAAGGCGCCCCGCCCGCCGAGGTCATGGCCCAGTCGGGCGCCGCGAAGGGCGCCCCGCCGCTGCTCGCCCGCGCCCACCACGGCTCGGTGTCGAAGGAGCAGCGCGCGCAGGTCGAGGAGGACCTGAAGGCGGGCCGGCTGCCCGCCGTGGTCGCCACCTCCAGCCTGGAGCTCGGCATCGACATGGGCGCGGTCGACCTGGTCGTGCAGGTCGAGTCGCCGCCCTCGGTGGCCTCCGGGCTCCAGCGCGTGGGCCGCGCCGGGCACCAGGTCGGCGCGGTCTCCACGGGCGTGGTGTTCCCGAAGTACCGGGGGGACCTGGTGCAGGCGGCGGTGGTCACCGAGCGGATGCGGGCGGGGTCCATCGAGTCGCTGCGGATCCCCGCCAACCCGCTGGACGTCCTGGCCCAGCAGCTGGTCGCCATGGTCGCGCTCGACACCTGGCAGGTGGACGACCTGCTCGCGGTGGTCCGCCGCGCCGCCCCGTTCGCCTCCCTCCCGGAGTCGGCCTTCACCGGCGTCCTCGACATGCTCGCGGGCCGGTACCCCTCGGACGCCTTCGCGGAGCTGCGCCCGCGCGTGGTGTGGGACCGGGTCGCGGGCACCGTCACCGGCCGGCCGGGCGCGCAGCGGCTGGCGGTCACCTCCGGCGGCACCATCCCGGACCGGGGCCTGTTCGGGGTCTTCCTCGCCGGGGCGGACCCGAAGAAGGGCGGGGGCCGGGTCGGCGAGCTCGACGAGGAGATGGTGTACGAGTCGCGGGTCGGCGACGTGTTCACCCTCGGGACGACCTCCTGGCGGATCGAGGACATCACCCGCGACCGGGTGCTGGTGTCGCCCGCGCCGGGCGTGCCGGGCCGGCTGCCGTTCTGGAAGGGCGACCAGCTGGGCCGCCCGCTCGAACTGGGCCGCGCGGTCGGCGCGTTCCTGCGCGAGCTGGGCGCGCTCGGCGAGGAGGACGCGCGGCTGCGGCTGGTCTCGGCGGGCCTGGACGCCTGGGCGGCGGGCAACGTCCTGGCGTACCTGAAGGAACAGCGCGAGGCCTGCGGCCACGTGCCCGACGACCGCACGATCCTGGTGGAGCGGTTCCGCGACGAGCTGGGCGACTGGCGGGTCGTGATCCACTCCCCCTTCGGCGCGCAGGTGCACGCCCCCTGGGCGCTGGCGCTGGGGGCGCGGCTGAGCGAGCGGTACGGCATGGACGCGCAGGTGATGCACGCCGACGACGGCATCGTGCTGCGCCTGCCGGACGCCGACCTGATGGGCCTCGACATGGGCCTGGACCTGCTCGACCACGAGCCGGTCGACCCGGGCCGCCACCAGGACACGGTGTACGACGCCGACCGGGCGCCGGTCGGCGCGGCGGACGCGGTCTTCGACAAGGGCGAGGTCGCGCAGGTCGTCACCGACCAGGTGGGCGGCTCCGCGCTGTTCGCCTCCCGGTTCCGCGAGTGCGCCGCCCGCGCCCTGCTGCTGCCGAAGCGGAACCCGGGGAAGCGCACCCCGCTCTGGCAGCAGCGCCAGCGGGCCTCCCAGCTGCTCCAGGTGGCGAGCGAGTTCGGCTCCTTCCCGATCGTCCTGGAGGCCGTCCGCGAGTGCCTCCAGGACGTCTTCGACGTCCCCGGCCTCACCGAGCTGATGGGCGACATCGAGGCCCGCCGGGTCCGTCTCGTCGAGGTCACCACCCCCGAGCCGTCCCCCTTCGCCCGCTCCCTGCTCTTCGGCTACGTGGCGCAGTTCCTGTACGAGGGCGACTCCCCGCTCGCCGAGCGGCGGGCGGCCGCCCTCTCCCTGGACTCGCGGCTCCTCGCGGAGCTGCTGGGCCAGGCGGAGCTGCGCGAGCTGCTCGACCCCGAGGTCCTGGCCGAGCTGGAGCGGGAGCTCCAGTGGCTCACCGAGGACCGGCGGATCAAGGACGTGGAGGGCGTCGCCGACCTGTTGCGGGTCCTCGGCCCGCTGACCGGCGCGGAGCTGGCCGCGCGGGGGGCGGAGCCGGACTGGCCGGAGGAGCTCGCGCGGGCCCGCCGAGCGATCCGGGTGCGGATCGCGGGCAGCGAGCACTGGGCGGCGATCGAGGACGCGGGCCGGCTGCGGGACGCGCTGGGCACCGCGCTCCCGGTCGGCGTCCCCGAGGCGTTCACCGAGCCCGTCAAGGACCCGCTCGGCGACCTCCTCGCGCGGTACGCCCGCACCCACGGCCCCTTCACCTCCTCGCAGGCCGCCGCCCGCTTCGGCCTCGGCGCCGCCGTCACCGACGGCGCCCTCCAGCGGCTCGCCGCGGCCGGCCGGGTCGTCCAGGGCGAGTTCCACCCCTCCGGCATCGGCCAGGAGTGGTGCGACGCGGCCGTGCTGCGCCGGCTGCGCCGCCGCTCCCTGGCGGCTCTGCGCCACGAGCTGGAGCCGGTGCCCCCGGCGGCCCTGGCCGGCTTCCTGCCGCAGTGGCAGCACCTGGGCGGCCACGGCCTGCGCGGGATCGACGGGCTGGCCCGCGCGGTGGAGCAGCTCCAGGGCGCGCCCGTGCCGGCGTCGGCCCTGGAGAAGCTGGTCCTGCCGTCCCGGGTCCGGGACTACTCGCCGGCGATGCTCGACGAGCTGACCACCACCGGCGAGGTCGTGTGGGCCGGGGCGGGCTCGCTGCCCGGCAAGGACGGCTGGGTCTCGCTGTACCTCGCCGACGCGGCCCCGCTGCTGCTGCCCCCGCCGCACCCGCTGGAGCTCACCGCGCTCCACGAGTCGGTCCTGACGGCCCTGGCCGGGGGGTACGGCCTCTTCTTCCGGCAGATCGCCGACCAGGTCCGGATCACCACCCATCCGGACGTCACCGATCCGCAGCTCGCGGACGCCCTGTGGGACCTGGCCTGGTCGGGCCGGCTCACCAACGACACCCTGGCGCCGCTGCGCTCCCTGCTGGGCTCGGGCCGCACGGCCGGTTCGACCGCCCACCGGGCCCGCCGCACGGTGCCGCGCGGCCGGTTCGGGGCCCTGGGCGCCACCCGCCCGGCCTCCCGCTCGGGCCCGCCGACGGTCTCGGGCCGCTGGGCGCTGCTGCCGGCCGCCGAGCCGGAGCCGACCCACCGGGCGCACGCGCTGGCCCGTACCCTCCTCGACCGGCACGGCGTGGTGACCCGTGGCGCGGTGGCGGCCGAGGGCGTCGAGGGCGGCTTCTCGGCGGTGTACCGGATCCTGTCCGCCTTCGAGGACAGCGGCCAGGCCCGGCGCGGCTATGTGGTGGAGGGGCTGGGCGCGGCCCAGTTCGCGATGGACGGCGCCGTCGACCGGCTGCGGGCGGGGGGGGCCGCGCGGGGCCGGGGCGCGGGGGCGGGCGGGGGCCCGCGCCCGCGGGGGCGGGGCGGCGGGCCGGCGGCGGGACGCTGCGGCATCATGCCCGGGTTCGGACGGTTGCCGCCGGGCGCGCCACCGGGACGCGGGGCCTGCGGACGGGGCATGCCGCCCGGGGTCGGGCGCGGAGCGCCGCCCTGGGGACGGGGAGCACCGCCGGGACCGCCCTGCGGACGCGGGGCGCCCGGAACGGCACCGGGGCCGCCGGGACGCGGAGCGCCGCCGCCGGGACGGGGCGCCTGCGGGCGCGCCATGCCGGTGGAGCCGCCGGAGGTGAAGGGGTTGTTGCCCGGGCGCGGGCCGGCCGGACGCGGGGCGCCCGGACGCGGGGCCTGCTGACCGGGACGGGGGGCCTGCTGACCCGGACGCGGCGCGGCCTGGCCCGGACGGGCACCGGTCGGACGCGGGCCGGGGGCGGCACCACCGGGACGCTGACCACCGGCGGCCGGGGCCGCCGGAGGCGCGGTGAACTCCGGGTTGGTCGGAGCCGGGGCGGCGGGCGCCGGCTTGGGCGCGGGAGCCGCGGGCTTCGGACCCGGGGTCGGACGCGGGCCGGGGGCCGGCGTCGCGGGCTTCTCGGCCGCCGCGGGCTTGGGCGCCGGGGTGGGCGCGCCAGGCTTCGGGGCGGCGGGACGCGCGGCGGCGGGCGCCGAAGGCGCCGGCGCGGCCGGCTTGGGGGCGGGCGCCGCCTTGCGGGGCGCGCCGGGCTTGGCAGCGGTCTTGCCGGCGGAACCGCCGGGACCCTGCAAAGCGTCAGTCAACTTGCGCACGACCGGCGCCTCGATCGTCGAGGACGCCGAACGGACGAATTCACCGAGTTCCTGGAGCTTGGCCATGACGACCTTGCTCTCCACACCGAACTCCTTGGCGAGTTCGTATACCCGGACCTTAGCCACATCGCTCCTTTATAGGTCCGGTTACCGCCGGACCGTCGCTACTTCATGGGCGTACTCATCGCGTACTCATCGAGTGCTCATCGCAATCTCGACCTACTTCCGACTCGCGAGGTACCTGACCGCACGGTGTTCCGTGCCGTACTTCCTGTTCACTGCGGTGCCGCCTGGGCGGCCTGCTCGACGTGTTCCCGCAGTGCCGCCGTGTCGAGCGGCCCCGGGACCCTGAAGGCCCTCGGGAACGCCCGGCGGCGGACCGCCAGGTCGAGACAGTGCAAGGCGGGGTGCACGTACGCACCCCGGCCGGGCAGCGTACCGCGATGATCGGGAACGCACTCGTCCTTGTTCACCACGATCCGCAGCAGATCGCTCTGGGCCGCTCGCTCCCGGCATCCCACACAGGTTCGCTCAGGGCACGCGCGGGCATGCGTCCGGCCAGACACAGTTAAGTCTACCTCCCCGTACCGACCTCACCCGTTTGGGGCAAAAATCGAACAGCTGTTGGCCAAAAACGATCTCCGGCTTGCGGCGGAACCGCTCAGCCCTCCTCGCCCGGGGCCTCGGTGTCCGGCCGGATGTCGATCCGCCAGCCGGTGAGCCGCGCGGCCAGCCGGGCGTTCTGCCCCTCCTTGCCGATGGCCAGGGAGAGCTGGTAGTCGGGGACCGTCACCCGGGCGGACCGGGCGGCGGCGTCGACGACCTCGACCTTGGAGACGCGGGCCGGGGAGAGCGCGTTCGCCACCATCTCGGCCGGGTCGTCCGACCAGTCGACGATGTCGATCTTCTCGCCGTGCAGCTCCGCCATCACGTTCCGGACCCGGCTGCCCATGGGGCCGATGCAGGCGCCCTTGGCGTTCAGGCCCGAACGGGTGGAACGGACCGCGATCTTGGTGCGGTGGCCGGCCTCGCGGGCGATCGCCGCGATCTCCACCGAACCGTCGGCGATCTCCGGCACCTCCAGGGCGAAGAGCTTCTTCACCAGATTGGGGTGGGTGCGCGAAAGGGTGACGGACGGACCGCGGACGCCCTTGGCCACCCGGACCACGTACGTGCGCAGCCGCAGGCCGTGCGTGTACTCCTCGCCCGGCACCTGCTCCTGCACCGGCAGGATGGCCTCCAGCTTGTCGTCCAGCTTGACGAGGACGTTCTTCGGGTCCTTGCCCTGCTGCACCACACCGGCGACGACGTCGCCCTCGCGGCGGGCGTACTCGCCGAAGGTGACGTCGTTCTCGGCGTCGCGCAGGCGCTGCTGGATGACCTGGCGGGCGGTGCTCGCCGCGATGCGGCCGAAGTCCGACGGGGTGTCGTCGAACTCCTTGGGCTCCTGCCCCTCCTCCAGGTCGGCCGGGTCCTCCTCGGCCCACACCGTCACGTGGCCGGTGTGGCGGTCCAGCTCCACGCGCGCGTGGCGGCGGGCGGACGGCGTGCGGTGGTACGCGATGAGGAGGGCCGACTCGATCGCCTCGACCAGCATCTCGAAGGAGATTTCCTTTTCCTGTGCCAAGCCCTTCAGGAGCTTCACGTCGATGTCCACGGCTACGCCTCCTCTTCCTTCTTGTCCTTGCGGTTGAACTCGATCTCGACACGCGCCTTGGCGATCTCGGCGAACTCCACCCGGCGGGCGGTGGCCTTGCGGCCCTTCACGCCCGGCACCTCCGTGTCGAGGCCGTCCTCGTCCACGGCCAGGACGCGGGTGATCAGCTCCCCGCCCTCGACGAGCTGGAGCTTCACCAGCCGGCCGGTGGCCCGTACGTAGTGGCGGCGCTCGGTCAGCGGACGGTCGGCGCCCGGGGAGCTGACCTCCAGGACGTACTCGCCGTCGCCCATGGCGTCGGTCTCGTCCAGCTTCGCGGAGATCGCGCGGCTCAGCTCGGCGCAGGCGTCCAGCTCGACGCCCTCGTCCGAGTCGACGACGATCCTCAGCAGCCCGCGGCGGCCGGCCCGGGACACCTCGATCTCCTCCAGATCCAGGTTCTCCGCGCGGACGAGCGGCTCAATGAGTCCGCGCAGCCTGTCGCTCTGGGTGGTGCTCATCCGGGTGACTCCTCGGCCGCGTGTGCTGTTGTGGGTGCGTCGCTCTGTCTCGCGTGTCGGACCAAGGGTATCCGGTCCCGGAGGGTGTTGCCGTCCACCACCGGGGCCCCCGCGGGTACGCTCGCCTGCGGTGATCTTCGACGGGCGGCCGGGAGGGGTCCGGAATGCTGAGGGAGAGAGCGTGACGACGACGGGCAGACGCGCCCTGCTCGCGGCGGGGGCCTCGGCCGCCGCCGCGGCCCTGACCGGGTGCACCTCCGAGGAGACGGGGCCGCGCCGCCCGAGCGCCGCGGAGGAGGCGGCGGCCCGTGAGGCCGAACGGGTGGCCCGCGCCGAGGCGGCCCTCCGCCGCCGCGCGGTGACCGCCTCGCGGACCCTGCTGGAACGTTACGACGCCGCCCTCGCCGCCCATCCCGCGCTGCACGCGCGCGTGGCCCCCCTCCGCGCCTCGACCGCGGCCCATGTGAAGGCCCTCGGCGAGGGCGACCGTCCGGCGCCCTCGCCCGAGGCGGCCTCCGGCACGGCGACCCCGGCGGCCGCCCCCGCCCCGTCGGCCCCGGCCGCGACGGCGCCGGCGGTCCCGGCCGACCCGGCGGCCGCCCTGCGGGCCCTGGCCGCCGCCGCGCGGACCGCCTCCGAGGCGCACACCGCCGAGCTGCTCGCGGCCCCGCCCGAGTACGCCCGGCTGCTCGCCTCCGTGGCCGCCGCCGGCGCCGCCCACGCCTACCTCCTCACCGAAGGGGCCCGCGCATGAGCGCCCTGAAGGCCGCCCAGGCCGCCCTCGCCGCCGAGCACGCGGCCGTGTACGGCTACGGCGTCGTCGGCGGCCGGGTCGCCGAGGAGCGCCGGGCCGAGGCGACCGCCGCCTACGAGGCGCACCGGGCCCGCCGGGACGCGCTGCGCCGCACCGTCCGGGACCTCGGCGGCACGCCGGCCGCCGCGGCCGCCGCGTACGAGCTGCCCTTCCGGGTCGCCGACCCGGCCGGCGCGGTGCGGCTCGCGACCGTCCTGGAGGACCGGGTGGCCGGGGTCTACTCCGACCTGGTGCGGGCCGCCGACGGCCCGCTGCGCCGCGAGGCCGCGGCCGCGCTCAGGGAGGCGGCGGTCCGCGCGGTGCGGTGGCGCGGCAGCGGCGTAACCTTTCCTGGGCTCGCCGAGCGGGTGTGAGTCCGGCCCCCACCAGCCCTGATCACCCCGCCCGAGCAGAAGGAACGACGCACGCATGGGTTTCGAACCGCCCCGGCGACTGGCGACGGCGCTCCGCGAGCGGTACGGGGACGCCGCCGCGGACGAGTGGCTCGGGCGGCTGCCCGGCCTCGTCGGGCGGGTGCCCGGTGAGGCCGGTCTGACCGTCGAGCGGGTGGTGGCCCCCGGCGGACGCGACAGCCTGCTCCTCCTCGTCCGCGACGCCGGCGGCGCGCCCGCCGCGCTGAAGATCGCGCCGCCGTTCACCCGCCCGGCCCTCGAACGGGACGCGCTCGCGCACTGGAACGGCTGGGGCGCGGTACGGCTCCTCGCCGAGGGCCCCGAGGGCTCCCTCGTCCTCGAACGGCTGCACCCGGAGGTGTCCCTCCGCTCGCTGCCGGAGGCCAAGGCGCTCCTGGAGGCGGCCGGGACCGTACGGAAGCTGTGGGTGGAGCCGCCCGCCGGACACGGCTTCGACACGGTGGCCGGCCGGACCGCCCGGCAGGCGGAGGCGATGGAGCCCCACCGCGCCGACGCGGTCGCCGGGGACCTGACCGCGGCGGCGCTCGCGGCCCGTGAGGAGCTGCTCGCCGGGACGGCCGAGGAGCTGCTGCTGCACGGCGACTTCCGGCAGGGCAAGGTGCTCGGCGGCGACCGAGCACCCTGGCTGGCGGTGGGCCCCGACCCGCTGGTCGGCGAGCGGGCCTACGACCTCGCGCGGCTGGTGCGGGAACGGGTCGAGGACCTGGTCGCCTCCTCGGCCGGCGCCCCGGCGGCCCGGCGCCGGGTCAACAAGCTCGCCGACTCGCTCGACGTGGACCGGGAGCGGCTGCGCGGCTGGACGCTCTTCCGGACCGTCGAGTCCGGCACGCGGGCGCTGGCCGCCGGGCGGCGGCAGGAGGCCGAGTGGCTGCTGGAGTTCGCCGGCTGGTTGTGAGTGCGGGGCCCACGGAAAGGGGAATACCCTTTTTGTACCCCTTTCCAGGGAGCCCGTGATGATCGAGGAAATCCTGTGGGCGGTCGCGGGAGCGGGAGCCGCGACCGTGGCCTACGTGGGCGCGGCCGCGCGGGTGGTCAAGCAGTACGAGCGCGGCGTCGTCTTCCGCTTCGGCCGGCTGCGGGGCGAGGTGCGCCCGCCCGGCTTCACGATGATCGTCCCGGCGGTCGACCGGCTCCACAAGGTGAACATGCAGATCGTCACGATGCCGGTCCCCGCCCAGGAGGGCATCACCCGGGACAACGTGACGGTGCGGGTCGACGCGGTCGTCTACTTCAAGGTGGTGGACGCGGCGGAGGCGCTGGTGCGGGTGGAGGACTACAGGTTCGCGGTCTCGCAGATGGCGCAGACCTCGCTGCGGTCGATCATCGGCAAGAGCGACCTCGACGACCTGCTGTCCAACCGCGAGAAGCTCAACCAGGGGCTCGAACTGATGCTGGACTCCCCCGCGATCGGCTGGGGCGTGCAGATCGACCGGGTCGAGATCAAGGACGTGTCCCTGCCGGAGACGATGAAGCGGTCGATGGCCCGGCAGGCGGAGGCGGACCGGGAGCGGCGGGCGCGGCTGATCAACGCGGACGCGGAGCTCCAGGCGTCGAAGAAGCTGGCGGAGGCGGCGCACCAGATGGCGGAGGCGCCGTCCGCCCTCCAGCTGCGGCTGCTGCAGACGGTGATGGCCGTCGCGGCGGAGAAGAACTCCACCCTGGTCCTGCCGATCCCGGTCGAACTCCTCCGCTTCCTGGAGCGCGCGACGCCGGAGACGGGACGGGCCCCGGCCCCGGATCCCGCTCCGCCGGCCGCGGCGGACGAGCCGCCGCCCCCGCCCCTGCCCCCCGTCGAGGACCTCACCGGCTCCTCGGTGGAACCGGCCCCCCGCGGCCGGGCCGCCTGACCCCGCGGAAGGAAGGCCGGGGCCGGGGCGGGAGGCCGGGGGGTCAGGCGGTGAGGGCCGCCAGGGCCTCCTCCACCGTGAGCTCCTCGCGCTCGCCGGTGCGGCGGTCCTTCAGCTCCACGACGCCCTCGGCGGCGCGGCGGCCGGCGACGAGGATCTTCGGGACGCCGATGAGCTCCGCGTCGGTGAACTTGACGCCCGGGGAGACGCCGGCGCGGTCGTCGACGAGGACGCGGAGGCCCGCGGCCGAGAGCTTGTCGGAGACCTCCAGGGCCAGCTCGGTCTGGAGCGCCTTGCCGGCGGCGACGACGTGGACGTCGGCGGGCGCGACCTCGGCCGGCCAGCACAGGCCCTTGTCGTCGGCGGTCTGCTCGGCGAGGGCGGCGACGGCGCGCGAGACGCCGATGCCGTAGGAGCCCATGGTGACGCGGACCGGCTTGCCGTTCTGGCCGAGGACGTCGAGCTTCAGCGCGTCCGCGTACTTGCGGCCGAGCTGGAAGATGTGGCCGATCTCGATCGCGCGGTCCAGCGTGAGGCCGGTGCCGCACTTGGGGCACGGGTCGCCGTCCTGGACGACGACCACGTCGACGTACTCGGAGACCTCGAAGTCGCGGCCCGCGACGACGTTCTTCGCGTGCAGGCCCTCCTTGTTGGCGCCGGTGATCCAGGCGGTGCCGGGGGCGACGCGCGGGTCGGCGATGTAGGTGACCTTGTCCAGGCCCTGCGGGCCGATGTAGCCGCGGACCAGGTCGGGGCGGGCCGCGAAGTCGGTCTCGGTGACCAGCTCGACGGCGGCGGGCGCGAAGTGCGCCTCGACCTTGTCCATGTCGACCTCGCGGTCGCCGGGCACGCCGACCGCGACGATCTCGCCGTCCACCTTCACCAGCAGGTTCTTGAGGGTGGCGGAGGCGGGGACGCCGAGGGAGGCGGCGAGGGTCTCGATGGTCGGGGTGTCGGGGGTCGGGATGTCCTCGGCCGCGGGGACGGCGGAGCCGTCGACCGGCTTCACCTCCTGGTACACGGCCTCGGTGTTGGCGGCGAAGTCGCAGTTCGGGCAGTCGGCGAAGGTGTCCTCGCCGGCCTCGGCCGGGGCCAGGAACTCCTCGGACTTGGAGCCGCCCATGGCGCCGGCGGTGGCGGCGCAGATGCGGTAGTCGAGGCCGAGGCGCTCGAAGATCCGCTGGTACGCCTGGCGGTGCAGCGCGTAGGAGTGGGCCAGGCCCTCGTCCTCGGTGTCGAAGGAGTACGAGTCCTTCATCAGGAACTCGCGGCCCCGCAGGATGCCGGCGCGGGGGCGGGCCTCGTCCCGGAACTTGGTCTGGATCTGGTACAGGATGACCGGCAGGTCCTTGTAGGACGAGCACTGGTCCTTCACCAGGAGGGTGAAGATCTCCTCGTGGGTGGGGCCGAGGAGGTAGTCGCCGCCCTTGCGGTCCTGGAGGCGGAAGAGCTCGGCGCCGTACTCGTCCCAGCGGCCGGTGGCCTCGTACGGCTCGCGGGGCAGCAGCGCGGGGAGGGAGACCTCCTGGGCGCCGACGGCGTCCATCTCCTCGCGGACGATCCGCTCGACGTTGGAGAGGACCTTCTTGCCCAGCGGCAGCCAGCTCCAGATGCCGGCGGCGGTGCGGCGGACGTAGCCCGCGCGGACGAGGAGCTTGTGGGACAGGACCTCGGCGTCCGCCGGGTCGTCGCGCAGCGTCTTCGCCATCAACTGGGACATGCGCTGGACCGGTGCGTTGGCCATGGTTCTCGTACTCCTGCCGGGCTGGGGGCCCCCCGCTCGAACGCAACCGAGAGCCTGGGGGAGGTGTTGGCCCCGAGATTATCCGGGGCGCCCCGTCCGCGAGAAATCAGTTCCGGCGCGGGAGCGGCAGCGGGGCGCCCATGACGGCGTACGGGCGGGCGGCGCTCGGGAAGTGGACCTGGCGGGCGAGGTCCTCGTAGCCGAGGGAGCGGTAGAGGCCGCGGGCCGGGGACTCGGTGTCGATCGCGGAGAGGATGGAGCGCTTCTCGTCGGCGGTGTCGGTGATGGTGGTGATCAGCCCGCGGCCGAGGCCCCGGCCCTGGAAGGCGGGGTGGACGTGGAGCTCGGTGATGACGAAGGAGCCGTCGAGCCAGTCGGCGGTGCCGGTGGCGCGCAGGTACGGCTCCACCACGGTGGACCACCAGTGGGAGCGGTCGTTGGGCATCCCGTACACGAAGCCGGCGAGCCGTCCGTCGGGGGTGGTGGCCCCGTAGGCGCGGGCGCCGGGGCTCATCATGTGCCGCAGCACGATGTGGCGGCGCACGGCGACCTCCTCGGCGTCGAGGCCGAAGGCGACCGCCTGCACGGCGAGCGCCTCGTCCACCCGGGCGGCGAGGTCGATCGGTCCGATCACGGTGGGTGCGTCGTCCATGCGGCGCACCCTACAAGCGCCCGCCCGCCCGGGACAGCGGCTCCGGGCGGCGCGCTCAGAAGAGCACGCTCATGAAGGCGCCGGTCTCGCGGAAGCCGACGCGGCGGTAGGCGGCGCGGGCGGGGGTGTTGTAGTCGTTGACGTACAGGCTGACCACCGGGGCGACGTCGGCGAGGGCGTACGCGACGACGGCGGCCATGCCGGTCTCGGAGAGGCCCTTCCCCCGGTGCTCGGGGGCGACCCAGACGCCCTGGATCTGGCAGGCCTGGCGGGTGGCGGCGCCGATCTCGGCCTTGAAGACGACCTCGCCGTCCTCGATGCGGGCGAAGGAGCGGCCGGCGGCGACGAGTTCGGCGACGCGCGCCTGGTAGAGGAGGCCGCCGTCGCCGGCCAGCGGGGAGACGCCGACCTCCTCGGTGAACATGGCGACGCAGGCGGGCATGATCACGTCCATCTCGTCCTTGCGGACCCGGCGGACGAGCGGGTCGGGGGCGACGGCGGCGGAGGGCTCCTCGGTGACCATGAGGGGCTGGTGGGCTCGGACGTCGCGGGCGGGGCCCCAGGCGGGTTCGAGGAGGCGCCAGAGCTCGGCGGTGGGGCCGGCGGGGCCGACGATCGAGGAGCAGCGGCGGCCGATCCGGCGGGCCCGGTCGGCGAAGGCGCGGACGGCCTCGGGGGTGGCGCAGATGGGCACGAGGTTGGCGCCGGAGTAGCAGAGCGAGGTGAGCCGGCCCTCGGTGTACCAGCCCCACATCTCGCCGCCCAGGCGCCAGGGGTCGAGGCCGGCGATCCGGACGCGGGCGGTCACGAAGGCGTTCTCGACGGGGGCGCTCTCCAGGACGGCGAGGGCGGCGCCGAGGTCGGCGGGTTCGAGCACCCGGGTGGTGGTCTGGGTCAACACGAGGGGCCTCACCGTGCGGGTTCTGCTGATCCTGGCACTGTACCCCGCTCCTCCGGGCCCCGGCTCGCCCCGGCGGCGCTCCGGGGCGGACGGGTGGCCCGATCGCGTCCGCCGGGCCGGGCCGCGTACGGCGGAACCCCTCCGCCCCGGCGGGGACGGAGGGGTTCCGGGGACGCGGGGCCGGGTCAGCCGGCGATCGCGACGCTCGGCTCGCCGCTGGCGACGCCGTCCTTCTCCATCTGCTCGGCGATCTTGAGGGCTTCCTCGATGAGGGTCTCGACGATCTTCGACTCGGGGACGGTCTTGATGACCTCGCCCTTGACGAAGATCTGGCCCTTGCCGTTGCCGGAGGCGACGCCGAGGTCGGCCTCGCGGGCCTCGCCGGGGCCGTTGACGACGCAGCCCATGACGGCGACGCGGAGCGGGACGGTCATGCCGTCGAGGCCGGCGGTGACCTCCTCGGCCAGCTTGTAGACGTCGACCTGGGCGCGGCCGCAGGACGGGCAGGAGACGATCTCCAGGCGGCGCTGGCGGAGGTTGAGCGACTCCAGGATCTGGATGCCGACCTTGATCTCCTCGGCCGGCGGGGCGGAGAGGGAGACCCGGATGGTGTCGCCGATGCCCTGGGAGAGCAGGGCGCCGAAGGCGACGGCCGACTTGATGGTGCCCTGGAAGGCGGGGCCGGCCTCGGTGACGCCGAGGTGCAGCGGGTAGTCGCACTGGGCGGCGAGCTGGCGGTAGGCCTCGACCATGACGACCGGGTCGTTGTGCTTGACCGAGATCTTGATGTCGCGGAAGTCGTGCTCCTCGAAGAGGGACGCCTCCCAGAGGGCGGACTCGACGAGCGCCTCGGGGGTGGCCTTGCCGTACTTCTTCAGGAGGCGGGCGTCGAGCGAACCGGCGTTGACGCCGATGCGGATCGGGGTGCCCGCGTCCTTGGCGGCCCGGGCGATCTCCTTGACCTTGTCGTCGAACTGCTTGATGTTGCCCGGGTTGACCCGGACCGCGGCGCAGCCGGCGTCGATCGCGGCGAAGACGTACTTCGGCTGGAAGTGGATGTCGGCGATCACGGGGATCGAGGACTTCCGGGCGATGGTGGCGAGCGCGTCGGCGTCGTCCTGGGTGGGGCAGGCCACCCGGACGATCTGGCAGCCCGAGGCGGTCAGCTCGGCGATCTGCTGGAGGGTGGCGCCGATGTCGGACGTGCGGGTCGTCGTCATCGACTGCACCGAGACGGGTGCGTCGCCGCCGACGGCCACGCTGCCGACCTGGATCTGCCGGCTCTTGCGCCGCTCGGCGAGCCGGGTCGGGACGGTGGGCATACCGAGAGAAATCGCGGTCATCTGTAGTGCAACCTCAAAGGTCGTGCGTCGGCGGGCTCGGGCTTCCGAGGTTACCGCCCCGGGGGCGGGGGGCCGGACACGGCGGTGCCCGGCCCCCTGGGGAGTTACGTGAGCTTCACCGGGTTGACGATGTCCGCGGCGAGGACGAGCAGGGTGAAGCAGACGAAGACGCCGGCGACCACGTAGGCGGCGGGCATCAGCCTGGCCACGTCGAACGGGCCGGGGTCGGGGCGCTTGAAGAGCCGGGCCGTGTGGCGGCGGACGGACTCCCACAGGGCGCCCGCGATGTGGCCGCCGTCGAGCGGCAGCAGCGGGAGCATGTTGAAGAGGAACAGCGAGACGTTGAAGTACACCAGCAGGTTCATGAACATGACCAGGATGCGCTCCGGCGGGAGGTCCAGGTTCATGAGCTCGCCGGTGATGCGGGCGGCGCCGACGACGCCGACGGGCGAGTCCTCGGCGCGCTCGCCGTCGCCGAAGGTGGCGTCCCACAGGCCGGGGATCTTGCCGGGGAGGGCGACCACGGAGTGGAGGCCGTTCTCCAGCAGGTCGCCCATGCGGTCGGTGGTCTCGCCGAAGGTGAGCGGCGCGACCTCCGTCTTCGAGGCGAAGCCGAGGTACCCGGCCTCCTCGTAGGCGAGCGGGCGGACGATCTGGCCGTCCTCGTCCTTCTTCAGGACCTGGTTGGCGACGAGCGTGGGGTGCAGGTCGAGGCGCTGCCCGGCCCGCTCGACGGTGATCGTGGCGGGGCCGATGGTGTCCCGGATGTGGTTCGACAGGGTGTCCCAGTCGGAGACCGGGGTGCCGTTGAAGGCGACGATCCGGTCGCCCTCGCGCAGGCCCGCCCGGTACGCCGGGGAGACCGGGTCGCCCGCGGCGCAGGCGTCCCGGTTCTCGCTCTGCTCGATGACGCACTTCTGGACGCCGGCGACCTGGGTGGTCTGTCCCTCGATGCCGAGGGTCATCAGCGAGCCGTAGAAGAGGCCGAGGGCGAGGACCAGGTTCATGAAGGGCCCGGCGAACATGACGATGACGCGCTTCCACGGCTTGCGCGTGTAGAAGAGCCGGGTCTCGTCGCCGGGCTGGAGCTCCTCGTAGGACGCCTCGCGGGCGTCCTCGATCATGGAGCGCCAGGGCGAGGTGGAGCGGGCCTCGATCTTGCCGTCCGCGCCGGGCGGGAACATGCCGATCATGCGGATGTAGCCGCCGGCCGGGATGGCCTTGATGCCGTACTCGGTCTCGCCGCGCTTCCTCGACCAGAGGGTGGGGCCGAAGCCGACCATGTACTGCGGCACGCGGATGCCGAAGAGCTTGGCCGTGGAGAGGTGGCCGAGCTCGTGCCAGGCGATGGAGACGAGCAGCCCCAGCGCGAACAGGACGACCCCGAGGATCGTCAGGAGCACTTCCGTCATGCGCGCGCCTCCGCGGTTGCCTTCGCTGCGAGCTCCCGGGCCCGGGCCCGGGCCCAGGTCTCCGCTTCCAGGACGTCCGGCACCGTCAGGGAGGTTCCCCCGGTGGGCCGTCCGTGTTCGGTGACGACCGCCGTGACGGTGTCCATGATGCCGGTGAAGGGGAGCCTGCCGGCCAGGAAGGCCTCGACGCACTCCTCGTTGGCGGCGTTGAAGACGGCGGGGGCGGTGCCGCCCAGCTCGCCGACGTGCCGGGCCAGGTTCACCGACGGGAAGGCCTCGTCGTCCAGCGGGAAGAACTCCCAGGTGGAGGCGGTCGACCAGTCGAAGGCGGGGGCCGCGTCGGGGACCCGCTCGGGCCAGCCGATGCCGATGGCGATGGGGCCGCGCATGTCCGGCGGGGTGGCCTGGGCGAGGGTGGAGCCGTCGGTGAACTCGACCATCGAGTGGACGTACGACTGGGGGTGGACGACGACCTCGATGCGGTCGAAGGGGATGTCGTAGAGGAGGTGCGCCTCGATGACCTCCAGGCCCTTGTTGACCAGGGTCGCGCTGTTGACCGTGATGACCGGGCCCATCGCCCAGGTCGGGTGCGCCAGCGCGTCCTCGCGGGTCACGTGCTCCAGCTCGGCCCGGGTGCGGCCGCGGAAGGGGCCCCCGGAGGCGGTGACGACCAGCTTGCGGACGTCGGCGCGGGTGCCGGCGGCGAGCGCCTGGAAGAGGGCGGCGTGCTCGGAGTCGACCGGGATGATCTGGCCGGGCTTCGCGAGCGCCTTGACCAGCGGGCCGCCGACGATCAGCGACTCCTTGTTGGCGAGGGCGAGGGTGCGGCCGGCCTCCAGGGCGGCGAGCGTCGGCGCCAGGCCGATGGAGCCGGTGATGCCGTTGAGCACGGTGTGGCACGGGGAGGCGGCGAGCTCGGTGGCGGCGTCGGGGCCGGCCAGGATCTCGGGCAGCGGCTCGGAGCCGTACAGGGCCTCCAGGGCCGTGCGCAGCTCCGCCACGGCCTCCTCGCGGGCGACGGCGACCTGGGCGACCCTCAGCCGGTGCGCCTGCTCGGCGAGGAGCGCGACCCGGCCGCCGGAGGCGGCCAGGGCGGTGACCCGGAAGCGGTCGGGGTTGCGCAGCACCAGGTCGATGGCCTGGGTGCCGATGGATCCCGTCGAGCCGAGGACGACGACGTCCCGGCGTCCTTCGGTGGTGTCGAAGGCGATGTGCGGGTCGGCGAGAGGAGAGGGGCGGTCGCTCATGCCCCCCATTCTTGCCGCAAACGCCGCGCGTCCTTCACGGGGTACGGGCGAACGCGCCGAAGACCCGGTGGAAGTCCGGGAAGGTCTTCTTCACGCAGCCGGGGTCGTCGAAGGTGATGCCGGGGGTGCGCAGGGCGGTGACGGCGAACGACATGACGATCCGGTGGTCGCCGTGGGTGGCGATCTCGGCGGGTCCGGTGGGGGTGCCGGGGTGGATCTCGATCCAGTCGGGGCCGGTCTCCACGGTGACGCCGAGGCGGCGGAGGTTCTCGGCGCACGCGTCGAGCCGGTCGCACTCCTTGACCCGGGTGTTGCCGACGTCCTCGATGCGGACGGGTCCGTCGGCGAAGGGGGCGATCGCCGCGAGCGTCGGCATGGTGTCGGAGATGTCCCGCATGTTGACGGTGAGGCCGCGCAGCACGCCGGTGGAGCGGACGGTGGTCGCCCCTTCCGTCACCTCGACGTCGGCGCCCATCCGGCGCAGGACGTCGACGAAGGCGAGGTCGCCCTGGAGGGCGCCGGTGCCGAGGCCGGGGACGGTGACCTCGCCGCCCGGCAGGAGGGCGGCCGCGGCGAAGAAGTAGCTGGCCGTGGAGGCGTCGGGCTCGATGGGGTAGAGCACCGCCTTGTAGCCGGTGGGAGCGACCCGGTAGGTGCGGCCCTCGCGGACGACGTCCGCGCCGAAGGCCCGCATCATCGCGAGGGTGATCTCCACGTACGGCTCCGAGACCAGGTCGGTGACCGTGATGTCGAGGCCCCGGGCGGTGAGCGGGCCGAGCATCAGCAGGGCCGTCAGGTACTGGGAGGACTGTCCGGCGTCCAGGGTGAGCGCGCCGCCCTCGACCCCGGCGGCGTGCACGGTGAGCGGGTGGTGGCCGTCCTTCTCGCCGTGCCGCAGGTCCACGCCGAGCTCGCGCAGGGCGGTGGTGAGGGGGCCGAGCGGGCGGCGGCGCATCTGCGCGGAGGCGTCGAAGCGGAAGGTGCCGCGGCCGGCGGCGGCGAGGGCGGGCAGGAAGCGGGCGGTGGTGGCGCCGTCGCGGCAGTACACGTCGGCCTCCGCCGCCCCCGGGCCGGCGGGGCGGCCCTCGATGTGCCAGGCGCCGGGCTCCTGCCGTACGGCGTAGCCGAGGGCCCTGAGCCCCTCGGCGAAGCCCTCGGTGTCGTCGGAGACGAGCGGGCGCAGCAGGGTGGTGGTGCCCTCCGCGGCGGCGGCGAGGAAGAGCGCGCGGGCGGTGACGGACTTGGAGCCGGGGATGTCGATGACGGTCACGCCGGCCATCCTGCCGCGCCGGGCGGGCGGGCCGTCGGCGCGTTCCGGTCCGTGGACGGTCCGGGGACGGAAGGGCCCGGGGACGCACGAGAGGCGGCCCGAGCCCCCGCACAGTGGGCTCGGACCGCCTGGTCCCGTGGAGCGGATCCCTAGGAGGGGCTCCTTCAGAGGGCGAGGCCGGTGAGGACCATCACGCGCTCGTAGGTGTAGTCGTCCATCGCGTACGCGACGCCCTCGCGGCCGGTGCCGGAGCGCTTGGCGCCGCCGTACGGCATCTGGTCGGCGCGGTAGGAGGGGACGTCGCCGACGATCACGCCGCCGACCTCCAGGGCGCGGTGGGCGCGGAAGGCGGTCTGCAGGTCGTGGGTGAAGACGCCGGCCTGGAGGCCGAAGTCGGAGTCGTTGACCGCGGCGAACGCCTCGGCCTCGCCGTCGACCTTGGCGACCGTGAGGACCGGGCCGAAGACCTCGGCGCGGGCCAGGGTGACGTCGGCCGGGAGGTCGGTGAGGACGGTCGGGGCGTAGGTGGCGCCCTCGCGCTTGCCGCCGGCGAGCAGCTTGGCGCCGGCCGCGACGGCCTCGTCGACCCAGGACTCGACGCGGAGGGCGGCGGCCTCGTCGACGAGCGGGCCGACGTCGGTGGCGTCGTCCGCCGGGTCGCCGGTGACCTGGGCCTCGACGGCCGCGACGATCTTCGGGAGCAGGCGGTCGTAGACGGTGGCGTCGGCGATCACGCGCTGCACGGAGATGCAGGACTGGCCGCCCTGGTAGTTGGAGAAGGTCGCGATGCGGGTCGCGGCCCAGTCCAGGTCGGCCTCGGAGGACCAGTCGGCGAGGACGACGGCGGCGGCGTTGCCGCCGAGCTCCAGGGTGCAGTGCTTGTGCGGCACGGACTGCTGGATGGCGTAGCCGACCTTGTCCGAGCCGGTGAAGGAGATGACCGGGAGGCGCTCGTCCTGGACGAGGGCGGGCATCCGGTCGTTCGGCACGGTGAGGATCGACCAGGAGCCGGCCGGCAGGTCGGTCTCGGCCAGGATCTCGCCCAGGATGAGGGAGGAGATCGGGGTGGCCGGGGCCGGCTTGAGGATGATCGGGGCGCCGACGGCGATGGCCGGGGCGACCTTGTGGGCGCTGAGGTTCAGCGGGAAGTTGAACGGCGCGATGCCGAGGACGACGCCCTTGGGGACGCGGCGGGTGAGGGCGAGGCGGCCCGTGCCGCCGGCCTCGGTGTCCAGGCGCTGGGCCTCGCCGGCGTTCCAGCGGCGGGCCTCCTCGGCGGCGAAACGGAAGACGGAGACGGCGCGGCCGACCTCGCCGCGGGCCCACTTGATGGGCTTGCCGTTCTCGGCCGAGATGATCTGGGCGATCTCCTCGGTGCGCTCGGCGAGCCGCTTCGACACGTGGTCGAGGGCGGCGGCGCGGACGTGCGCCGGGGTGGCGGCGAACTCGTCGACGACCGCGTGGGCGGCGGCGACGGCCTCCTCGACCTGGGCCTCGGTGGGCACGGCGACCTTGCCGACCAGACGTCCGTCGTACGAGTTCGTGACGTCGAAGGTGGTGTCGCCGGTGGCCTCGCGGCCGGCGACCCAGAAGGCGTGGGTGGTCGTCATTGCGTGTCCCGGCCCTTTCCGTTTCGGGGTGCGAGCGGTTGCTCTCCAGACACGTTAGGGCCGGGGGCACGGGGTGGCGTTTGTCCGTGATGGAGTGGTGGGGCGGCGGGTCTGTCCGCTTTGGCCTGCCGCGGGGTGGCGCGGGGCCGTACCGTCAGCGCTCCTCGTACGCGGTGAAGGGGCGGAACCCGTCGGTCCGGGCGGCGATGAGCAGGTTCCCGTGGCCGAGGACGTCGGTGATCTCGCCGAAGGAGCCGCCGAAGGAGTCCGGGAAGGTGCGCATGTCGCGCTCCTCGCCGGTGTCGGCGTCGAGGACGAGCAGTCCGTCCTCCGCGGAGTGGGCGTACAGGTCGACGAGGGCGGTGACCCTGCCGTCGGCGACCCGCAGCCCGAGGACGTCCTCCGCGTAGCCGAGCCTGGCGTGCCACAGGCGCCGTCCGGTGCGGAGGTCGAAGGCGCTGACCGTGTCGCGGCTCAGGGCGTCGACGGCGTACAGGCGCCCGTACGCGATCTCGGCGTGGGCCGGTTCGGCGGTCGAGAGGCGGCCGTTGGCGACGTCGGAGGCGATGCGGCCCTGGAGGCGGCCGTCGTCGGAGAAGGAGAGGACCGACGGGTAGCCGCTCAGGTCGAGGCCGTCGACGCTCACCGCGATCGGGTCGGCGGAGAGGAACGCGGCCTCGTTGACGATCGGTTCGACGTACCGCCGCTCGTCGAGCGGGGTGGTCCAGCGGTGCCGGCCGTCCGCCGGGTCGAAGGCGGCCAGCCGGACGTCCCGCCGCTCGCAGACGAGGAGCGCGAGGACCTGCCGCTGCCCGGCGGCGACCCGGTGCGGCACGCAGTCCTTCGGCACGGCGGCCGCCCAGCGGGGCTTGCCGGTGCGCAGGTCGAGGGCGCGCAGGGCGCGGTCCGGGCGGACCGAGCCGGGGCGCTCGCCGGCCCACGCGTACGGCCAGTCGGGGTCCTCGTCGCGGACCACGGCGAGGCCGCCGCCGACCGCGACGAGGTCCTTCTCGTCCTGGATCTCGCCGGAGGCGGGGGTCCGGGCGGCGCGCCACAGCTCGCGCCCGGACCCGAGGTCGAGGGCGACGACGGTGGTGCAGCCCTTGCCCGCCGCTGCGGCGGGCTCGCCGCCCGGGGTCTCGGGCGAGCCCTGGGCGATCAGGGCGACGCCGTCCTCGGCGGTGCGGCTGACGGAGCAGACGGCGGCGTCCCCGGCCGGGGCGTACCGCCAGCGCCGCGCGCCGGAGCGGGCGTCGAAACCGGTGACCTCGGTGGCGCGGCTGCGGACGAGGGTGTCGCCGACGGCCCAGGTGCCGTGGCCGGACGTCGGGCCCGGGACGTGGTCGTCGACGGGGGTCTCCCAGACCTGGCGCATGGAGTCGCCGGGGAGGTACCCCTCGCTCGCGAGGATGCCGGCGGTGATGCCGCCGCAGCCGGCGAGGAGGGCGAGGAGGACGCCGCCGACGACGGCGTACCGGGCGGCGCGCGACCCCGGCTTCCCGCCGCCGCTGTCGTTGCCGCCGCCGCTGCCGCCCTTGCCGCCCTTGCCGCCCGGCGTCTTCCCGTCGGCTCTGCCGCCGCTCCGCGTGGTCGTGGCCATCCGTACCCCACCCCTGATCACTGCCGTGTTCATGACCGATACGAGGTCACAGGGTAGGGCCCGGAAGGATCTTGCGCGCGGCGGTCGCCTCATCCCCTCCGCTCGGTCGAGACGATGAGGCAGACGGCGGCCACGACGATCCCGCCGCCGAGGAGGATCGGCCAGGTCAGCACCTCGTCGAGGATGAGCGCGCCGAGCAGGACGGCGACGACCGGGTTGACGTACGCGTAGGTGGCGACGAGCGAGACCGGGGCGGACTGGAGGAGCCAGGCGTACGCGGTGAAGGCGACCAGCGACCCGAAGAGGACCAGGTAGCCGAGGGCGAGCCAGGAGCCGCTGGAGACCGCGCCCGGGTCGAAGCCGCGCTGCTCGCCGCGGAGGAGTCCGACGACGATCCCGCCGACGCCGCCGGCCAGCATCTCGTACACGCTCGCGGTGAAGGGGTTGGCGGGCATGGGGAGGCGGGCGGAGGAGACCGTGCCGACCGACCAGAGCAGGGCGGCGAGGACGACGAGGAGGACGCCTCCGATGCCGACGTCCCCGCTGAGCCCCGGCAGGGTCAGGACGGCGAGTCCGGCGAAGCCGGTCAGGACGCCGCCGTACGCGCCGAGCCCCGGGCGCTCGCCGGCGGCGGTGCGCAGCAGGACGACCCAGACGGGCACGACGGCGATGAGGAGGGCGGCGAGGCCGGAGGGGACGGTGGTCTCGGCGAGGTTGACGAGGCCGTTGCCGCCGAGGATGAGGAGCAGGCCGACGAGCACGGCGGACCCGAGCTGCCGCCGGTCCACCTTGAGGGCCGCGGGGCCGTACCGCCAGGCGACGATCGCGGCGAGGAGCAGGCCGGCGACGACGAACCGGCCGCCGGAGGCCAGGAAGGGCGGAACGGTCTCGACGACGATCCGGATGCCGAGGTAGGTGGAGCCCCAGACGACGTAGACGATGCCGAGGGCGGCCCAGACGGCGCCGGTGATGCGGCGGGCGGGGACCGCGGTCTTCCGTGTCTTCTGCGCCGGGGCGGAGGGGGAGGCGGGGCCGGGGCCGGGAACGGAGGCAGAAACAGAAGAGGCAGAGGCAGGGGCAGAGGCAGGGGCGGGGTCGGGATCGACGGCAGGGCTTGTCATGAGCAGGAGAGTATTGACTCCTGTCGGTCCCGGCCAGGTTTTCTGCCCGGCTTCGGGCAGGAGGGCCCCGATCCTGCCCGAAGCCGGGCAGGACGACGGAGCGGCACCCCCGCTCCCGCTCCCTCTCCCCCGCTATCCCTCGCCCTCCCCCGTCGCCTTGAGGGCCAGCCACAGCTCCATGCGGACGTCCGGATCGTCGAGCGAGCGGCCGAGGATCTCCTCGACGCGCCGCATCCGGTAGCGGAGGGTGTGCCGGTGCACGCCGAGGTCGGCCGCGGCGGCGTCCCACTGCCCGTGCCGGGAGAGCCAGGCGCGCAGGCTGGCGACCAGGTCGCCGCGGCCGGTGGCGTCGTGCTCGCGCAGCGCCCGCAGCATGCCGTCGGCGAAGGCGCGGACGGCGTCGTCGGCGAGGAGCGGCAGGACGGAACCGGCCGCCATGTCCTCGTGCTCGACGAGGGCGCGGCCCCGGCGGCGGGCCACCGAGAGGGCCTGCTCGGCCTGCTTGTACGCGGCCGCGGCGGTGGCCGGCCCGGCGGAGGCGGAGAGCCCGACGACGACGCCGGCGTCCTCGGCCTCGCGCTCGGCGTACCCGGCGCAGGCGGAGACGACCGCGCCACCGTCGCCGGCGAGGACGACGAGCCGGCCGTCGTCCTCGGGGACGGTGAGCACGGCCTCGCCGGCCCGGGCGGCGGCGGCCTCCAGGGCCTCGGCGAGCACGGGCAGCGGGGGTTCGGCGGGCGCCTTCTCGCCGCCGGCGGGCTCGGCGACGAGGAGGCGGAAGGGGGCGTCGAGGAGGCCGCCGTAGACGTCGCCGGCGACGGCGCGGGCGTGCTCGGACTGGCCGGCGAGCATCATGCGCAGCACGGCGGCGCCGAGCCGCTGCTCGGCGGCCTGGAGGGAGCGGGAGCGCTCGGTGGTGAGGGTGAGCAGGGCGATCGCGGAGTGGACGGCGTACCGCTCGGCGGTGCCGAGGGGCGCGCCGGTGCCGACGGCGAGGGCGCCGCGGACCCGGCGGCCGGTCCCGAGGGACTGGAGCTCGACCCGGTCGTCGGTGCCGCCGACCACGGCGCTGGCGGGGGCGGGCCGCTCGCGCAGCCGCTCGACGTCCGGGGTGAGGCGGGCCGCGCGGCGGGCCGCCCAGTCGGGCGAGACGGCGACGACGGCCCCCGAGGTGTCGTAGAGGGCGGCCCAGCCGTCGACGTGCGCGGCGAGCCGGGCGACGACGGCGTCCGGCCCTTCGGCGAGCGCGGCCCGGGTGAGTTCGCGCTGCACCTCGAAGCCGGCGGTCACGGCCCGGTACTGATCGGCCGCGATGGCCGCCGACACGGCCTTGCTGATGGCGAGGAACGGCGTGCGGCGCGGCACCTCCAGGAGCGGCAGGTGCTCGGCCCGGGCGGCGTCGAGCAGCGCGCCCGGGATCTCGTCGTAGTTCACCCCGACGGCGAACCCGAGCCCCACCACCCCGGCGCCGAGCAGCCGCCGCACGTACCGCCGCATCGCCTCGCCGTCCTCGGCGTCGAGGGTGAGGGCGGTGGTGAGCAGCAGCTCCCCGCCCTCCATGTACGGCACGGGGTCGGTCAGCTCGCTGACGTGCGCCCAGCGGACGGGCGTGTCGAGACGGTCCTCGCCGGCCCGGACGACGAGCCGGAGCGAGGAGTGCTGGACGAGCGAGGCGAGGGTGGGCGGCATCGGAAACCGGCGGACCTTTGAGCGGAGGCCGAGCACGGAGAGCCGCGCCGGCGGCGGAACGCCGCTGGGGAGGGCGGCGCACCCGATTGTGCCAGTCCCCCCGCGGGGACGCCTCAGCCGCGCAGGTCGACCAGGAGGGGCGGCGTGTGCTCGCCCCGCACGTGGGTGAGGGAGAGCACCGCGTGCCCGGGCGGCACGGCGTGCGCCAGGTCGGAGGCGGACCAGCGCTCCCGCTCGACCTCCCGGACGGTCACGGCGTCGGTGGTGACGGGCCGGCCGGTGACCAGCTTGCGCACCGCGTGCGCCAGCCGGGTGAGGGGCTCGTCGGAGCGGACGGTCCGGCTGGTGACGTCCCGGGCCTCCACCCATTCGGTGCCCCAGGTCTCCGCGAACCGCTTGCCGTCCCAGGTGGTGACCCCGGCGAGGGCGAACCGGCAGCCGACCGCGCCGAACAGCGGGGTGCGCAGGTGCTCGGGGACGTCGTCGACGGAGCGGAGCCCGAGGACGACCCCGGCGTGGGCGGAGCGCAGCCGCTGGAGGCCGCGCACGGTCGCGGCGGTCAGGGTGTGCGAGGCGTCGTCCAGGACCAGGCAGACGAAACGGGAGCGGTCGGGCCGGCCGGCGGCGCGGCCGAGGAACTGGGCGAGCACGAGGCGGGCGAGGAGCCGCGAGGCCTCGGCGTGGCCGGATTCCGGCAGGTCGATCCGGACGCGCACGGGGTGCTCCAGGGCGCGCATGGTGAACGGGGCGTTCGCCCCGGAGGTGTCGAAGAAGCCGGCGAAGGCGGGGCGGTCGAGGAGGGCGATCCGGTCGGCGAGGTGGGGGGCGGGGTCGCCCTCGGCGCGCTGCTGCCGGGCGCGGGCGTCGAGTTCCCGGACGAGGGACGCGTGGCCGGCCCGTTCGAGGGCCTCGCGCAGGGACTGCAGCGGAGCGGGGGCGCCGTCGAGGAGCTCGCGGAGTTCGGGGACCGAGGGGAAGCGGCCGTGGACGGCGTGGAAGGGGCCCAGGAGCTGGGCGAGGGCGGTGGTGGCGCGCCGGGTGTCGGTGACGTCGGTGGCCAGGACGTCGGCGAGCAGCGCGGCCGCCTGGTCCGGATCGGTGGTGCCGCCGTACAGGTCGAGGTCGTGCGGTGAGGCCGGGTCGCCGACGCGGATGACGACGTCGTACGCCTCCTCCGGCCCGAGGGGCGCGGTGTCGGAGCCGACCACGACGACGGCGGCCTGCCCGGCGAGCGCCTGGAGCGACAGGGACTCGACGAGGGGGCGGAGGAGGCGGGTCGTCTTGCCGCTGCCCGAGGGGCCGACGACGAGCATGCTGGTGCCGAGCACGTCGGGGTCGAGGGCGAGGCCGGTCGTCCTGCGCGGGTACGGGTTGCGCGCGGTGTCCGCGACGGTGCCGAGGCGCACCTGCCGGAGGGCGAGGTCGTGCGTGGCCGTCCGGCCGGGCAGGGAGCGGGCCCCGGAGGGGTGGAGGAAGGCCGCCGCGCCGCGCGCGTGGACCTCGCGCACGAAGGCCGCCTGCCGCTCGGGGGCGGCGCCGGTCGCTTCCCACGCGGCCCTGATCCGGGCGTAGTCGACGTCGTTCATGGCCCCGGAGGCCGCCTCGGCGGCGAGCCGGTCGGCCGCCTCGACGAGCCCGGCGGCCCTCAGCTCGGGCCAGGAGGCGGGGTCGGGAGCGGCGGGGTCCGTGACCGGTGCCGGTGTTCCGCCGGCGGGCGACGGGACACGGCGCAGGGCGAGCCACGCGAAGGGCAGGGCGGTGGCGAGGGCCAGGGACCAGTCGGCGGTGTTCTGCAGCCGGATGTTGGCCTGCACGGCGCCGGGGCCGGGTTCCAGGGGCAGCAGGGAGTAGACGATGTCGCCGACCGGCACCCAGCCGTTGTGGACGAGGGCGATGGCGAGGGCCCCGGTGAGGGCGGCCAGGCCCGCCCGGACCTTCTTGCCGTGGGCCAGGGTGAGCCTGTCCCAGGCGTACAGCCAGCGGCCGAAACGGCCGATCCCGTAGAAGACGGCGGTGAAGAGAACCGTGCGGTAGACCGCCAGGGCGACCTCCCCGCCGGTGTCCGGCCTCGGGACGACGCTCAGGGGCTCCCACCAGTCCCCGGGGGTGAAGAGCTTGAGCGGCACGCTCCAGTACGGGACGTAGTTGTTGCGCAGCAACGACCACAGCAGGACGGCGACCAAAAAGGAGATGACCGCGCCGGAGAGCACCGTCCGCAGCGGGGTCTCGTCGGGTTCGCGATCCGGGCGGGGCACGTGCCCGTACCGCCAGACCCCGGGGGCGGCCTCGGGGCGGGGGGCCCGCAGCCAGGCGACGAGCGCGGCGCCGCCCCGGGCGGCGCCGGGCGCGGCCGTCGGCTTCGGGGGCGTCGACGGCGGCGCGGCGGGCATCGAGGGCGCTCCGGCCGGCCGGGGGATGTCGGCGTGCGGCAGCCCGTCCCGGGTGCTCCGCGAGCCGTGCGTACCCTCGAATTCCATGTCCCCTGCCCCCTGGCCCTTCGACTCCGCGACGCTGCCGTCCGGGCCCAATCTAGAGCCTCGGTCCCGGATCATGCCCCGGATCAGGGCGATGCCGCGGAGTCGTCCCCGACAACGGCGCGTATGGCCGATACGGACAAGGACACGCCGGGACCACTCCCATCCGTAGCATGCGCCGAGGGCGAGGCCCCGCCTAGCCTGCGGAGGAAACCCGCAAGAGCGTCCAGAACACCCCAGGAGCCCCGCATGAACGCTGTCCCGCAGGAGCGGCGCGTCGTCACCGCCATCCCCGGCCCGAAGTCGCAGGAGCTTCAGGCCCGTCGGCTCGACACCGTCGCCGGTGGCGTGGGCTCCACGCTGCCGGTGTTCACCAAGCGCGCGGGCGGCGGCATCATCGAGGACGTCGACGGGAACCTGCTGATCGACTTCGGTTCCGGCATCGCCGTGACCTCCGTGGGCGCCTCCGCCGAGGCCGTCGTGCGCCGCGCCTCCGCGCAGCTCCAGGACTTCACCCACACCTGCTTCATGGTGACGCCGTACGAGGGCTACGTGGAGGTCTGCGAGGCGCTGGCCGAGCTGACCCCGGGCGACCACGCCAAGAAGTCCGCGCTCTTCAACTCGGGCGCCGAGGCCGTCGAGAACGCCGTCAAGATCGCGCGTTCGTACACCAAGCGCCAGGCCGTCGTCGTCTTCGACCACGGCTACCACGGCCGGACCAACCTCACCATGGCGCTCACCGCCAAGAACATGCCGTACAAGCAGGGCTTCGGTCCGTTCGCGCCCGAGGTGTACCGCGTGCCGGTCGCCTACGGCTACCGCTGGCCGACCGGTGCCGAGAACGCCGGTCCGGAGGCCGCCGCCCAGGCGATCGACCAGATCACCAAGCAGATCGGCGCCGACAACGTCGCCGCGATCATCATCGAGCCGGTCCTCGGCGAGGGCGGCTTCATCGAGCCGGCCAAGGGCTTCCTGCCGGCGATCGTGAAGTTCGCCAACGACAACGGCATCGTCTTCGTCGCCGACGAGATCCAGGCCGGCTTCTGCCGCACCGGCCAGTGGTTCGCCTGTGAGGACGAGGGCATCGTCCCGGACCTCATCACCACCGCCAAGGGCATCGCGGGCGGTCTGCCGCTCGCCGCCGTCACCGGCCGCGCCGAGATCATGGACTCCGTCCACGGCGGCGGTCTGGGCGGCACCTACGGCGGCAACCCGGTGGCCTGCGCCGGTGCGCTCGGCGCCATCGAGACGATGAAGGAGCTGGACCTCAACGGGAAGGCCAAGCGCATCGAGGAGGTCATGAAGGGCCGCCTCACCGCGATGCAGGAGAAGTTCCCGGTCATCGGCGACATCCGCGGCCGCGGCGCCATGATCGCCATCGAGCTCGTCAAGGACCCGGAGACGAAGGAGCCGGCCGCCGAGGCCGCCGCCGCGCTCGCCAAGTACTGCCACAACGAGGGCGTCCTCGTCCTCACCTGCGGCACCTACGGCAACGTGCTGCGCTTCCTCCCGCCGCTGGTCATCGGCGAGGACCTGCTCAACGAGGGCCTGGACGTCATCGAGGCGGCGCTCGCCGCCCTCTGAGCGCCGACCGGGATCCACACGGTGTGAAGACTCTGTGGGGGGCCGATGGCGGGACGCGTTTCCCGCTGTCGGTCCCCCTCTCCGTGCCGTACGGTCTTCTCCAGATGAGAGAAACACCCAGGGCGGAGCCTCCCCAGCCCCGCCCGCACCGTGCCGACGCGCACAGCACCGGGGCCTCGTGCTCCGGTACTCCTCACCGATCGGATGGCCGCCCGCCCCACACCCCCCGGGGCGCGCGGCAGCCCGATCCCCCCGGCCGCCCCGGAACCACCCCCCCTGTTCCAGGGCGGCCGGCTCTCTTCTCGGCGCTCGTCGCCCTCGCCGTCGTGACCTGGCAGGTGCTCGTCCACGGCCCCTTGGCCAGGCTCGACGAGCGGGTGTCCCGCTCCCTGGTGGACACCGTCCCCCGGTGGCTGAGCGAACTCGCCTCCGACCTCGGCAATCTGACGGTCGCCCTGCCCGTGCTCGCCGCCGCGATGGCGTACGCCTTCTTCCGCGGGCGCCGGTGGCAGGCCCTCTTCGCCGGTCTCGCCATGGCCGCCGTGCCGCTCCTGGTCGTACCGCTGAAGGAGTGGACGGCCCGGCCCGGTCCTCTGGAGCCCTGGGCCCAGGGCTACTACCCCTCCGGCCACACCGCCACCGCGATGGTCGCCTACTTCGGCGCCGCCTTCCTCGTCTCGAACCGCCTGATCCCCGTCGCCGCCGTGCTGACGGCGGTGACAGGGACGGGCCTGGTCCTGCGGGGCTTCCACTGGCCGCTGGACGTGCTGGCCTCCGTCGCCCTCTGTCTCCCGCTGCTGTGCTGGCCGGTCCTCGCGGCGCGGTACGGTCGGGGCCGGATCCGGGGAGGGGACGCATGGCGGACGGGAAGCGGCGGTACGCCGTCACGATCGACGGACGGGCCTACGAGCTGAACCCGTCGCCGGGGGAGGTCATCCTCCCGGCCCACGGGTTCAAGATCCATCACTCGCCGGGCTGCGGACACCTGACGGACCCCGACGGCCTCCCGCGCCGCCCCGACCCGGACGGGCTCCTCTGGCGGCGGCTGCTCGACGCCGAGGACCCGGCCGTGTTCGCCGCCTCCGCCGGGCTGGTCAACGGCCGCGGCCGGCCCGTCACCGGCGTCTGCTCCTGCGCGCTGCGCCCGGTCACCGACGGCCACGCCGAGACCCTGCCGTACTGGCCGGTCGACGAGGCCCTGCGGGTCTTCGACGCGGAGCGGTACCGCGCGGCCGTCGAGGCGGCGGACGAGGAGGCCGAGCGGATCCGCACGGAGTTCCCGTGGGAGCGGTGGCCGGACCGCCCGCCCGGACCTGCTGGTCTCCGGCTGCGGCCGGCGGCTCCCGGTGGACGTCAAGTACAAGGCGTACGGGGAGAAGAAGATCGCGCCGCAGGACCTGTACCAGGGGTCCTTCTACGCGCACGCGCTCGGGCTGCGGGCGGACGGGGGGCCGCCCGAGTGCGTCCTGGTCCATCCCGCGCCGGCGGGGGCGGACGGCGCCCGGGTGGCGGTGCGGACGCTGGAGCGGGCGGTCACGGCCCGGATCCGGGCCGTGCCCCTCGACCTGCGCACGGCGCTGGCGGAGCTGGGCGGGCCGGACCCCCGTGCCGTTCCGGCCCGCCTGTTCCGCGAGGTGACGGGGTGACCCGCCGCCTCGCGGCGGTTCGGGTCAGCTCCAGTCGTACGCGTCGAAGTTCCGGCTGAACTCCCAGTTGTTGAAGCGGTCCCAGTTGATCGACCAGGTCATCAGGCCGCGCAGGGACGACCAGGTGCCGTGGGTCTGGTAGGTGCCGCAGTTCTGCTTCTTCGTGAGGCAGTCCAGGGCCTTGTTCACCTCGGTGGGGGTGGTGTGGCCGTTGCCCGCCTGGGTGGAGGCCGGCAGGCCGATGGCGACCTGGTCGGGGCGGAGGCCGGGGAAGAAGCGCTCGGCGTTGCCGGCGACCGGGAAGCCGGTGAGCAGCATGTCGGTCATGGCGATGTGGAAGTCGGCGCCGCCCATGGAGTGGTACTGGTTGTCCAGGCCCATGATCGGGCCGGAGTTGTAGTCCTGGACGTGGAGCAGGGTGAGGTCGTCGCGCAGGGCGTGGATGACCGGGAGGTACGCGCCGGCGCGCGGGTCCTGGCCGCCCCAGGGGCCGGAGCCGTAGAACTGGTAGCCGAGCTGGACGAAGAAGGTCTCGGGGGCCATGGTCAGGACGAACTTCGCGCCGTACTTGGCCTTGAGGGTCTTGACCGCCTGGATCAGGTTGACGATCACCGGTGACGTCGGGCTGCGGAAGTCGGTGTCGCCGTTCTGGAGCGAGAGCGAGTGGCCCTCGAAGTCGATGTCGAGGCCGTCGAGGCCGTACTCGTCGATGATCTTCGAGACGGAGGAGACGAAGGCGTCGCGGGCGGCCGTGGTGGCGAGCTGGACCTGCCCGTTCTGGCCGCCGATGGAGATGAGGACCTTCTTGCCGGCGGCCTGCTTGGCCTTGATGGCGGCCTTGAAGTCGGCCTCGGACTCGACGTTCGGGCACTCGGTCTGCGGGCAGAGCCTGAAGCGGATGTCGCCGGAGGTCACCGAGGTCGGCTCGCCGAAGGCGAGGTTGATGACGTCCCAGGAGTCGGGGACGTCGGCCATCCGGGTGTAGCCGGAGCCGTTGGCGAAGCTGGCGTGGAGGTAGCCGACGAGGGCCCGGGCGGGCAGTTCGCCGCCTCCCCCGCCGCCCCCGGAGGTCGTGGTGGCGGTGACGGCCGCGGACTTCGCGGACTCGCCGGCGCTGTTCACGGCCGAGACCTGGAAGCTGTAGGCGGTGCTCGGGGTCAGGCCGGTGGCGGTGTAGGAGGTGCCCGTGGCCGTGCCGACGGCGGTGCCGCCGCGGTAGATCCGGTACGAGGTGGCTCCCGCGACCGCGGGCCAGCTGAGCGGCACCGAGGTGGAGGTGGGGCTGCCGGCGGTGAGGCCCGTCGGGACGGCGGGGATCTGGACCGGGTCGCCGCCGGGGCCGTACAGCGAGAGGTCGTCGGCCTGATAGGCGGGGGTGCCGTACCAGCCGTGGGTGTAGACCGTGACGGAGGTGGTGTTCGCGCCGGTGGTGAAGGTCTTGGTGAGCTTCTGCCAGTCGGGGGCCGACTGGGTCCAGGCGTACCCGTCGGTGGTGCCGGTGCCGGTGACGCCCAGGTAGACGTAGCTGCCCCGGACCCAGCCGCTCAGCGTGTACGCCGAGTTGGGGCGCACGGTGATGGTCTGGGAGCACTTGGCGTTGTCGCTTCCGGCCGGGGTGGCCTGGAGCGCCTTCGTCCCGCCGTGCACGGGCGAGGTGACGACGGCGCCGCTGCCCGCGGTGCAGCTCCAGCCGTCCAGGCCGGCCTCGAAGCCGCCGTTGCGGGCGAGTTCGGAGTCGGCGGCCCGGGCGACCGGGGAGAGCGCGGCGAGCCCGCCGACGGCGAGCGCGCCCGCGAGGAGCAGGGTGAGGGGTCTGGTGCGGTCCACGACTGCCTCCGGGGGTGGGGGATCGGAGTGGAGCGCGCCACAGCATGGTCCAGACCAATCGAGTGGTCAAGACCTCTGTACGGGACGGGGGTTGGGGCGGGGGCCTCAGGAAGGGCTCCCTCCGGACGGCCGCTCGCGGGCCAGCTCGCCCGCGGCCTCGTGCATGGCCAGTTCCAGCAGCGCGGGGTCGGTGAGGGTGCCCAGGCCGTCCGGCACCACCAGCCAGCGCACTCCCCCGGTGGCCCGCCCCGGGTGCGGGACGACGATCCAGGTGCCGGGGCCGGCGCCGCGCACCCCGGTGCCGAGCCAGCGGGCGGCGGTGCCGGGCGGGACGAAGAAGCCGACGCGGGAGTCGCCGAAGTCGGCGAGGACCGGGCCGGGCCGGTCGACCAGGCGGGTGAGGACGTCGAGGGCGGGGTGGCCGAGTCCGCCCGGCAGGATCAGGACGTCCCACCGCAGGCCGGCGGGGAGCAGGGTGACCCCGTGCGGGTTGCGCTCCCACTCCCAGCGGCAGGCGTCGGGATCCGGTGCGACGGCGGCCAGCCACTCCACCGCGGCCTTGACGCCGGGGGCCCCCGTAGGTGTCATCGTGCGTGCTCCTCTCCGTGCGGGCGCGCGGAGGTGCGCGTCCACACGGAGAGAGCGCGAGGGTTCCCCGCTCTTACGCGGGTTTCCCTACCCCCAGCCTGTGATCTGAATCACAGACCGGGGGGGCGGGGTCAGCTGTCGAAGCCGAGGCCGAGCTTGTCCATCGTCTTCAGCCAGAGGTTCCGCCGGCCGCCGTTGGCGTCGGCGCGGGCCAGCGACCACTTGGTGATCCCGATGCCGGCCCAGGCGATCGGCTCCGGCGGGAACGGCAGCGGCTTGGAGCGGACCATGGCCAGCTCGGTCCGCTCGGTGCGCTCCCCGGCGAGCAGGTCGAGCATCACCTCGGCGCCGAAGCGGGTGGCGCCGACGCCGAGGCCGGTGTAGCCCTGCGCGTACGCCACCTTGCCCTGGTGGGCGGTGCCGAAGAAGGCCGAGAAGCGCGAGCAGGTGTCGATCGCGCCGCCCCAGGCGTGGCTGAAGCGGACCCCCTCCAGCTGCGGGAAGCAGGTGAAGAAGTGCTCGGCCAGCTTGAGGTACGTCTCCGGGCGGTGGTCCATCTCCGCCTGCACCTTGCCGCCGAAGCGGTAGACGGCGTCGTAACCGCCCCACAGGATCCGGTGGTCGGCGGTGATCCGGAAGTAGTGGAACTGGTTGGCGGAGTCACCGAGGCCCTGCCGGTTCCTCCAGCCGATCGAGGCGAGCTGCTCGTCGGTCAGCGGCTCGGTGACCAGCGCGTAGTCGTAGACCGGGACGGTGTACGGGCGCAGCCGCCTGACCAGCGACGGGAAGACGTTGGTGCCGAGGGCGACCCGGCGGGCGGCGACCCGGCCGTACGGGGTGCGCACGGCCATGCCGGCGCCGGCCGACACCAGGTCGAGGCCCGGGGTGTTCTCGAAGATCCGCACGCCGAGGTCGAGGCAGGCCCGCTTGAGGCCCCAGGCGAGCTTCGCCGGGTGGAGCATGGCGACGCCGTCGCGGTCCCACAGGCCGCCGACGAAGGTCGGCGAGTTCACCTCGGCGCGGACGGCGTCCCGGTCGAGGAGGGTGAGGCCCCCGGCGAGGCCGAGCCGGTCGGCCTCCTCGTAGAGCTCGTGGAGCTCCTCCACCTGGTACGCCTCGGTGGCGACGTCGATCTCGCCGGTGCGCTCGAAGTCGCAGTCCAGGGAGTAGCGGGCGACGGCCTCCTCGATGGCGTCGAGGTTGGCCGCGCCGAGCCGTTCCAGCCGCGGCAGCTCCTCCGGCCAGCGGGCCAGACCGTTGCCGAGGCCGTGGGTGAGGGAGGCGGCGCAGAAGCCGCCGTTGCGGCCCGAGGCGGCCCAGCCCGCCTCGCGGCCTTCGATGAGCACGACGTCCCGGGAGGGGTCGCGCTCCTTGGCGAGGAGCGCGGTCCACAGTCCGCTGTAGCCGCCGCCGATCACCAGGAGGTCGCACTTCTCGGTGCCGGTGAGGGCGGGCAGGGCGCCGGGCTTGCCGGGGTCTTCCAGCCAGAAGGGGACGGGCTGGGCGTCGGAGAGAGATTTCGCAGCGAGACGCATGGCGACTGGGGCCATGGTTTCCAACTCCTTCGGTGCCTGAGACGGCCTTCGCTCAGGCTGTTGCTGTTTTCTTGCGCCGGTTCGTGATGATCTGTCCGGCCACGACGATCAGTACCGCGAGGACGAACATCGCGGTGCCGATGACGTTGATCTGAACGGGGGTTCCGCGCTGGGCCGAGCCCCAGACGAACATGGGGAAGGTCACGGTGGAGCCCGCGTTGAAGTTGGTGATGATGAAGTCGTCGAACGAGAGCGCGAAGGCGAGCAGCGCGCCGGCGGCGATGCCGGGCGCGGCGATCGGCAGGGTGACCCGCAGGAAGGTCTGCGCGGGCCCGGCGTAGAGGTCGCGCGCGGCCTCCTCCAGGCGCGGGTCCATGGACATGACCCGGGCCTTGACCGCCGTCACGACGAACGACAGGCAGAACATGATGTGGGCGATGAGGACCGTCCAGAAGCCCAGCTCGATCCCCATGTTGAGGAAGAGGGTGAGCAGCGAGGCGGCCATGACGACCTCGGGCATCGCCATCGGCAGGAAGATCAGCGAGTTGATCGCGCCGCGCGCCCGGAAGCGGTAGCGGACGAGCGCGAAGGCGATCATCGTGCCGAGGACGACGGCGCCGACCGTGGCCCAGGCGGCGAGCTGGAGCGAGAGCGTCAGCGACTCGCACAGGTCGGCGACGCCGCAGGGGTCCTTCCAGGCGTCCAGGGAGAACCGCTGCCAGGAGTAGTTGAAGCGCCCGTTCGGCTTGTTGAACGAGAACACCATGACCACGACGTTCGGCAGGATCATGTACGCGAGCGTCAGCAGGCCCGCGATGACGACGAGGTTCTTGCGCAGCCAGGTCATCAGACGAGGTCCTCCGTTCCGGCCTTGCGGATGTAGACGGTGACCATGAACAGCACGATCGCCATGAGGATGAAGGACAGGGCGGCGGCCGTCGGGTAGTCGAGGACGCGGAGGAACTGCGACTGGATGACGTTGCCGATCATCTTGGTGTCGGTCGAGCCGAGCAGTTCGGCGTTGACGTAGTCGCCGCTCGCCGGGATGAAGGTGAGCAGCGTGCCGGAGACGACGCCGGGCATCGACAGCGGGAAGGTCACCTTGCGGAAGGTGGTGGCCGGGGAGGCGTACAGGTCCTGCGCGGCCTCGTGCAGCCGGCCGTCGATCCGCTCCAGGGAGGTGTAGAGGGGCAGGATCATGAACGGCAGGAAGTTGTACGTGAGGCCGCAGACGACCGCCATCGGGGTGGCGAGCACCCGCTCGCCCTCGGTCCAGCCGAGCCAGCTCGTCACGTCGAGGACGTGCAGCGCGTTGAGCGCGTCCACCACGAGGCTGTCGTCGGCCAGGATCGTCTTCCACGCCAGGGTCCGGATGAGGAAGCTGGTGAAGAAGGGCGCGATCACGAGGACGAGCAGCAGGTTGCGCCAGCGGCCGGCCTTGAAGGCGATGAGGTACGCGAGCGGGTAGCCGAGCAGCAGGCAGAGGAAGGTCGCGGTGCCGGCGTACAGCAGGGAGCGCAGCAGCTGCGGCCAGTACTCGGCGAAGGCGTCGACGTACGTCCGGAAGTGCCAGGTGACCCGGAAGCCCTCTTCGAGGGAGCCGGTCTGCACCGAGGTGGACGCCTGGTAGACGAGCGGCAGGGCGAAGAAGACGAGCAGCCAGAGGATGCCGGGGAGCAGCAGCCAGTAGGGGACGAGCCGCTTGCGGGTCGGAGGCTTGCGCAGCACCGGTTCCTCGACCGGCCCCGGGGCCTCTTTCGTGAGGGTGGCGGTCACGAGGCGTCCTCCACCGTCTCCACGCCCGCGTCGATGTCCTGCGTGGCGTCGAGGCCGAAGGTGTGGGCCGGGTTCCAGTGCAGGACGACCTCGGCGCCGGGGACGAGCCGCGCGTCGCGCTCGATGTTCTGCTCGTAGACCTGGAGCTCCGCCCCGGCCGGCGAGTTCACCACGTACTGGGTGGAGACGCCGATGAAGGAGGAGTCGGCGATCCGGCCGGTGACCCGGTTGCGGCCGTCCGCGATCGTGCCCGCGTCGTCGGCGTGCGCGAGCGAGATCTTCTCGGGGCGGACGCCGACGAGGAGCTTGCCGCCCCGGCGGACGGCGTCCGTACAGCGGTCGCCGGGGACCCGGAGCTTGCCGCCGCCGGCAGTGACGACGACGTCCGCGCCCGTCTCGACGACCTCGGCCTCGATGAGGTTGGAGGTGCCGAGGAAGTTGGCCACGAAGGTGGTCCGCGGGTTCTCGTACAGGTCGGCGGGGGCGCCGAGCTGCTCGACCCGGCCGCCGTTCATGACCGCGACCTGGTCGGCCATGGTCATGGCCTCCTCCTGGTCGTGGGTGACGTGCACGAAGGTGATGCCGACCTCGGTCTGGATCCGCTTGAGCTCCAGCTGCATCTGGCGGCGCAGCTTGAGGTCGAGGGCGCCGAGCGGCTCGTCGAGGAGGAGCACCTGCGGGTGGTTGATGAGGGCGCGGGCCACGGCGACGCGCTGCTGCTGGCCGCCGGAGAGCTGGTGCGGCTTGTGGCGGGCCTTGTCGCCGAGCTGGACGAGCTCCAGCATCTCGTCGACCTGCTTCTTCACCGACTTGATGCCGCGGCGGCGCAGGCCGAAGGCGATGTTCTCGGAGATGTCCATGTGCGGGAAGAGCGCGTAGGACTGGAAGACGGTGTTGACCGGCCGCTTGTAGGGCGGGAGGTCGGTGACGTCGCGGTCGCCGAGGAAGACGGTGCCGGTGGAGGGGTCCTCCAGGCCGGCGATCATGCGCAGGGTGGTGGTCTTGCCGCAGCCGGAGGCGCCGAGCAGGGCGAAGAAGGAGCCCTGCGGCACGGTGAGGTCGAGCGGGTGGACGGCGGTGAAGGCGCCGTAGGTCTTGCTGATCCCGGTGAGTCGGACGTCGCCGCCGGTGGTCTGGTCAGTCATGGGTTGCGGTCCCGGATCTACGTGAAGGGTGGACGACGGCTCAGGCGCCGATGAGCTTGGCGAACTTCTCCTCGTACGCCGTCTCCTCCTCGCTGGTCAGCGAGCGGAAGGCGCGGGACTTCTTGGCCATGGCCTTGTCCGGGAGAATGAGGGTGTTGTCCGCCAGCTCGGGATCGATCTTGGCGAGCTCGTCCTTCACCCCGTCCACGGGGCAGACGTAGTTGATGTAGGCGGCCAGCTGGGCGGCGTTGGGAAGCTCGTAGTAGTAGTCGATGAGCTTCTCGGCGTTGGCCTTGTGGCGGGCCTTCGTCGGGACGAGCAGGTTGTCCGTGGAGGTGATGTACCCGGCGGCCGGGATCGCGTACCGGATGTCCGGGTTGTCCGCCTGGAGCTGGATGACGTCGCCGGCCCAGGCGAGGCAGGCGGCGATGTCGCCCCCGTCCAGGTCGGAGGTGTAGTCGTTGCCGGTGAAGCGGCGGATCTGCTTCTTGTCGACGGCCTTCTGGAGGCGGCCGATCGCCGCGTCGTAGTCGGCGTCGGTGAACGCCCCCGGGTCCTTGCCCATGTCGAGCAGGGTCATGCCGACGGTGTCGCGCATCTCGGTGAGCAGGCCGACCCGGCCCTTGAGGGCGGGGTCGTCGAGGAGCTGGGAGACCGAGTCGACCTTCTTCCCGCCGGTCGCCTTCACGTTGTAGGCGATGACGGTGGAGATGCCGGTCCACGGGTACGAGTAGGCGCGGCCCGGGTCCCAGTCGGGGCGGCGGAACTGGGCGGAGAGGTTCGCGTAGGCGTGGGGGAGGTTGGCCGGGTCGAGCTTCTGCGCCCAGCCGAGCCGGATGATGCGGGCGGCGAGCCAGTCGGTCACGCATATCAGGTCGCGGCCGGTGTCCTGGCCGGCCGCGAGCTGCGGCTTGATCTTGCCGAAGAACTCGACGTTGTCGTTGATGTCCTCGGTGTACTTGACCTTGATCCCGGTGCGTTTCGTGAACGCCTCCAGGGTGGGGCGGGACTTCTCGTCCTCGCTGACGTCCATGTACTCGGTCCAGTTGGAGAAACTGACCGTCTTCTCCTTGGCCGAGAAGTCGGTGGACGCCGGGCCCTGCCCCTCCCGCTTGGCCGGCGGGATGCCGCAGGCGGTCAGACCGGCCAGGCCGCCGACCGTGAGCGCGCCCACGCCGCCGGCCCGCAGCAGCGAGCGGCGGCTGAGGGCACCACGGCCGTTCGTCATGCTGCGCCGGATCGCCGCCAGCTGCGCGGCGGACAGGCGGTCGGGCTCGTACTGCTCCATGCGCTGTGCCCTTTCGGGATGGTTGCGCCGCTGGTCGGGCGGCTGGTGCCACGCGGCGGTAGCCGCATATCGAATGAGTTACCGGTCCCCGAAGATCGTGCGGTGCCAGTCCTTGGCCGCCACCGCCGTGTTGTCGAACATCACGTGCTTGACCTGGGTGTACTCCTCGAAGGAGTAGGCCGACATGTCCTTTCCGTAGCCGGACGCCTTGGCGCCGCCGTGCGGCATCTCGCTGATGATCGGGATGTGGTCGTTGACCCAGACGCAGCCGGCCTTGATCTCGCGGGTGGCCCTGTTCGCCCGGTAGACGTCGCGGCTCCAGGCGGAGGCCGCGAGGCCGTACGGGGTGTCGTTGGCGAGCCGGATGCCCTCGTCGTCGCCGTCGAAGGGCAGGGCCACCAGGACCGGTCCGAAGATCTCCGACTGCACGACCTCGCTGTCCTGCGCGGCGCCGGTGATCAGGGTGGGACGGTAGTATGCGCCGTTCTTGAGCTCTCCACCAGGGGCTTCGCCTCCGGTGACGACGGTCGCGTACCCGCGGGCCCGCTCGACGAAGCCGGCGACGCGGTCGCGCTGGGCGTGCGAGACCAGCGGGCCGAGGTCGGTGGCCGGGTCGAAGGGGTCGCCGAGCCGGACGGTCTCCATCAGTTCGGCCACCCGGGCGACGAAGGCGTCGAAGAGCGGCCGCTGCACGTAGGCGCGGGTGGCGGCGGTGCAGTCCTGGCCGGTGTTGATGAGGGAGGCGGCGACGGCGCCGTGCGCGGCGGCCTCCAGGTCGGCGTCGTCGAAGACGACGAACGGGGCCTTGCCGCCGAGCTCCAGGTGGAGCCGCTTCACGGTGGCGGTGGCGACCTCGGCGACCCGCTTGCCGACCGGGGTGGAGCCGGTGAAGGAGGTCATGGCGACGCCCGGGTGGCCGACCAGGTGCTCGCCGGCCACCCGGCCCGTGCCGGTGACGACGTTGACCACGCCGTCGGGGATGCCCGCCTCCGTCGCCGCCAGGGCGAACATCAGGGAGGTGAGCGGGGTGAGTTCGGCCGGCTTCAGGACGATCGTGTTGCCGGCGGCGATCGCCGGGAGGATCTTCCAGGCGGCCATCTGGAGGGGGTAGTTCCAGGGCGCGATGGAGCCGACCACGCCGATCGGCTCGCGCCGGACGTACGAGGTGTGGTCACCGGAGTACTCGGCGGCGGACTGGCCCTGGAGGTGGCGGGCCGCGCCGGCGAAGAAGGCGGTGTTGTCGATCGTGCCGGGCACGTCGAACTCGGTGGTGAGCCGGATCGGCTTGCCGCACTGGAGGGACTCGACCCGGGCGAAGTCCTCGGCCCGCTCGGCGAGGACCGCGGCGAAGCGGTGCAGGGCGTCGGAACGCTCGCCGGGGGTGGCGCCCGCCCAGCCGGGGAAGGCCGCCTCGGCGGCGGCCACGGCGGCGTCGACGTCCGCGGTGGAGGCGAGCGCGTAGGTGTACACGCTCTCGCCGGTGGCGGGGTCGACGACGCTGTGGGTCTCTCCCGAGGTTCCTGGACGGAGCCTTCCGCCGATGTACTGCGCGCCGTCCGCGAAGCGGTCCGTCACCTGGAAGCGGTTGCCCATGACGCTCTCCGTTGTCCCAGCTCGAATTGAGTGCCGATCCTGACAGAGGGACCCGACACGAACAAGGGATTCCGTTGTTGCCTTTTGGTTACCCGACGGAATCGGTCGACCAAGTGTCGAGGCCGCGGGAAAATCTTCCTACGGAGTGTCGGTCGCGCGTGCCAGACTCCCGTGCATGATGACGGTCGAGGCGCTGACGCAGCAGGTCAGCAGGGGTGAGAAGGTCAAGTGGCTGCACTTCTGGGGCCACCGGCCGGCCCCGGACGGACGGCTCTCGGCGAGCTGTCTGAGCCAGTGGTGGCCGTCGCCCTTCGTGGTCGACGGCGTGCGGTACGCGACGGCCGAGCACTGGATGATGGCCGGGAAGGCGCGCCTCTTCGGCGACGCGGAGGCGGAGGAGGCGGCGCTCGCCGCCCCCACCCCGGCGCAGGCGAAGAACGCGGGACGGCTGGTCCGCGGCTTCGACGAGACCGTGTGGGCGCGGGAGCGCTCCGGGATCGTGGTGGCCGGCAGCGTCCACAAGTTCGCCTCGGACGAGGGGCTGCGGAGCTATCTGCTGGGAACCGGCCGCCGCGTCCTGGTGGAGGCCAGCCCGGTGGACCGGGTCTGGGGCATCGGGCTCGCCGCCGGGGACCCCGGTGCCCACGACCCCGCCCGCTGGCGGGGGCTCAACCTGCTGGGCTTCGCGCTGATGGAGGCCCGGGAGCGGCTGCGTACGGAGGACGGCTCAGCGGTCGCCGACGACGAGGACCGCTGAGGTCGACTCGCCCGGGTCGCTCTTCTCGTGGTCGTCGAGGACCATGACGGCCCAGACGACGAAGGCGATGAGCGCCGTCCCGAGGACCATGGAGACGATGCCGAGGACGACGCCCGCGGTGGCGGTCCCGCCGTTGCTCGCCTCACCGCGGTGGGCGCGCTTGCGGCCGAGGATGCCGAAGATCAGGGCGAGGACGCCGAGGACGATCGACGGGACGCCGTAGAACCAGAAGAGGCAGGTGCCGATGATGCCGAGCACCATGCCGGCCGTGCCCATGCCGTTGTTCTGGCCGGGCAGCGGCCCGTACGGCAGGGAGTGGACCGGCGGATAGCCGTAGGAGGTGGGACCGGCCGCCGGATAGCCGTACGCGGAGGGGCCGGCGGGCGGGTGGCCGTACGGGGGCGCCGGCGCGCCGAACGCGGCCGGCCCGCCGGGCGCGACCGGGGGCGGCGGCAGCTCTCCGGCGGACGGCTCCCCGGCGGGGGCGGGCCCCTGGGCGGGGAGGGGGTCCCCGGTGGGTATCGAGGTGACCGTCGGCTGGTCGTGCACCGGCCGCTTGCCGAGGTCCACCGGTTCCTCCCGGCGCTCCGGCGGGGCCCACGGGTCGCTCGCCCCCCGGTCCTGCGGGCGCGGGTCTGCGGTGTCGGACAATCTGGGCTCCCCTCGTGGTCCCGTCATGCTACGGCGTCGCGGACGCCCGTCCCCGACCGGCCTACGATGACCCGATGACCGATCTCCACCCCTTCATCGCGGGCCTGCCCAAGGCCGAGCTGCACGTCCACCACGTGGGTTCCGCCTCGCCCCGGATCGTCTCCGAGCTGGCCGCCCGGCATCCGGACTCCAAGGTCCCCACGGACCCGGAGGCGCTGGCCGACTACTTCACCTTCACCGACTTCGCGCACTTCATCGACGTGTACCTGTCCGTCGTGGACCTGGTGCGCACCCCCGAGGACGTCCGGCTGCTGACCTTCGAGGTCGCCCGGGACATGGCCCGGCAGAACATCCGCTACGCCGAGCTGACGATCACTCCGTACTCCTCCACCCGCCGCGGCATCGACGAGCGGGCCTTCATGGCGGCGATCGAGGACGCCCGCAAGGCGGCGGAGGCCGAGTTCGGCACCGTGCTGCGCTGGTGCTTCGACATCCCCGGCGAGGCCGGCCTGGAGGCCGCCGAGGAGACCGCGCGGCTCGCCACCGCGGACGGCGTCCGCCCCGAGGGGCTGGTCTCCTTCGGTCTGGGCGGCCCGGAGATCGGGGTGCCGCGCCCGCAGTTCAAGCCGTACTTCGACCGGGCCCGGGCGGCCGGGCTGCGCTCGGTGCCGCACGCCGGCGAGACCACCGGCCCGCAGACGGTCTGGGACGCGATCCGCGAGCTGGGCGCCGAGCGCGTCGGCCACGGCACCAGCTCCGTCCGGGACCCCGAGCTGCTCGCGTACCTGGCCGAGCACCGGATCGCCCTGGAGGTCTGCCCGACCTCCAACATCGCGACCCGCGCGGTGGCCACCCTCGACGAGCACCCGATCCGGGCCATGGCCGACGCCGGCGTCCTGGTGACGGTCAACAGCGACGACCCGCCGATGTTCGGCACCGACCTGAACAACGAGTACGCGGTCGCCGCCCGGCTCCTCGGCCTCGACGAGCGCGGCCTCGCCGCCCTCGCGAAGAACGCGGTGGAGGCGTCCTTCCTCGACCCGGCCGGCAAGGCGCGGCTGGCCGCCGAGATCGACACGTACACCGAGGAGTGGCTGGCCCGCTGAGGCCGCCGAAAGAATGGGCCCATGCGAACCGTCACTGTCGTAGGCCACCGCGGCGACCCGTACCGCGCCCGTGAGAACACCCTCCCCTCGATCGGCTCCGCCTTCGAGCGGGGCGCGGACGCGGTCGAGGTCGACGTCCGGCTGACGAAGGACGGGGTGCCCGTCCTGCTCCACGACGACACCCTGAAGCGGCTGTGGGGCCACGACCGTCCGCTCGCCTCGCTCACCCACGAGGAGCTGCGCGCGCTGACGTACGGCGGGGTGCCGACGCTCCGCGACGCGCTGCTCGCGGCCGGGGACCGCCGGCTGATGCTCGACCTGCCCGGCGGGAACGAGGCGTCGGTCCGCAGGATCGTCGGCGCGGTCCGCGAGGCCGGCGCCGGGGAGCGGGTCTTCTACTGCGCGGGCTCGGTGGCGATGCTCCAGGTGCGGGCCGCCGACCCGCACGCGGAGATCGCGCTCACCTGGACCTCGCTGGCCCCGCCGCGGCCGGTGCTCCTCGACGCGGTCCGCCCGAAATGGCTCAACTACCGTTTCGGGCTGGTCGGCGAGGCGCTGGTGGAGCGGGTGCACCGGGACGGGCTGCTCGTCTCGGCCTGGACGCCGGACACCCGCAGGACCATGCGCCGGCTGGTCGCGCACGGGGTCGACTCGATCACCACCAACCGGGTCGACGTCCTCGCCGCCGTCCTGCGGACCCCGGCCCGGGACCGGAACGGCTGATGGGCATACGGGGGCTCGGGCAGGCCCGGGAGTGGGGCGCCGCGCATCCGGGGGCGGTGGACGCCGGGATCGCGCTGCTCGTGCAGGCGGCGGTGACGATGCCCTTCGTGGTGCCGCGTCCGCCGGAGCTGCCGCCGGCGACCTGGACCGCCTACGGGCTGACGACGCTGACGGTGCTGCCGCTGGTGTGGCGGCGGCGGGCGCCGATGGCGGTGCTGCTCGCGGTGGTCGCCGCGAGCGCGCTGTACCGGCTGGCGGTGGAGGGGCCGGGGCAGCCGCTGCCGTACCAGGGGCTGGTGTGCGTCTACACGATCGCGGTGCTCTCGCCGCCGTGGAAGCGGCTGACGGCGGCGGCGCTGCTGCTCGTCGCGGTGCCGGTGTCGGTGTGGCTCAACACCCGGTCGGCCCGCGAACTCACCTTCTCCCTCTTCGTGTTCGGGGCGGCCTACGTCCTCGGCCGGCTCACCGACGCCCGGCAGCGGGCGCACCTGGTGGAGGCGGAGCGGGCGGCCGCGCGCGAACGGGCCCGGATCGCCCGGGAGATGCACGACATCCTGTCGCACGCGGTGAGCCTGATGATCGTGCAGGCGGAGGCCGGTCCGGTGGCGGTGCGGAAGGCGCCGGAGCGGGCGGAGGCCGCCTTCGAGGCGATCTCCGCGACCGGGCGGGACGCGATGGGCCAGCTGCGGCGGATGCTGGGCGTGCTGCGGGAGGAGGACGCCGGCGACGGGCGCTCGCCCCAGCCGGACCTGGACGGGCTGCCCGCGCTGCTCGACCGGGTGCGGGCCGGCGGGCTCGACGTGCGGTACGAGGTCTCGGGGCCGGTGGCGGGGGTGCCCGCCCCGCTCGCGGCGACCGCGTACCGGATCGTGCAGGAGGCGCTGACCAACACGGTCCGGCACGCCCGGGCCCGTACCGCCACGGTCCGCGTCGGCCGGTCCGGCGGGCTGCTGACCGTGCTGGTCCGCGACGACGGGCGCGGCCCGGCCTCCCCGGGCGCGGGGCCGGCCGGTCACGGCCTGACGGGGATCCGGGAGCGGGCGGCCGCGCACGGCGGCACGGCGGCCGTGGGGCCCGGCCCGGACGGCACCGGTTTCGAGGTGCGGGCGGAGCTGCCCGTACCCTCCGGCACGGAGGTGGGAACGTGACGATCCGTGTGGTGGTGGCCGACGACCAGGAGCTGGTCCGCAGCGGTTTCGCGCTGATCCTCGACGTCCAGGAGGACATCGAGGTGGTCGCCGAGGCCGCGGACGGGGCGCGGGCGGTGGAGGCGGTGCGGCGGCACCGGCCGGACGTGGCGCTCCTCGACATCCGGATGCCCCGGATGGACGGCATCGAGGCGTGCCGGACGATCAGCGCGGAGAGCGCCTGCCGGACGGTGATCCTGACGACCTTCGACTCGGACGCGTACGTGTACGAGGCGCTGCACGCGGGCGCGAGCGGCTTCCTCCTGAAGGACGTGCGCCGGGACGACCTGGTGCACGCGGTCCGGGTGGTGGCGGCGGGCGACTCGCTGCTCGCGCCCTCGGTGGCGCGGCGCCTGGTGGAGCAGTACACGGCGGGCGGACCGCGCCGGGCGGCGCCGGACCCCCGGCTCGACGTGCTGACGGGCCGGGAGCGGGAGACGCTGCTGCTGCTCGCGCGGGGCCTGTCGAACGCGGAGATCGCGGCGGAGCTGGTGGTCAGCGAGCACACGGTGAAGACCCATGTGGGCAACGTCCTGGCGAAGCTGGGGCTGCGGGACCGGATCCAGGCGGTGATCTGCGCCTACGAGACGGGTCTGGTGGCGCCGGCGTCTCCCCCGCCGGGGGGATTCCCGGACGCCGGCCCCTCCCCCGCCCCGGCGAGGCGCTGACCCGCGGGGACCGCCGGTGCGGGCGATCCGCCCGCGGGGGCCGCTCCGGAAGGCTGGGGGCATCGGGAACGACAGCCCACAGCCGAGGAGTCCGTCCATGAAGCGCACCACCCGCACCCTGCTCGCCGCCGCCCTGGCCCTGGGCGTCGCGGCGGGCCCGGCCGTCCTCTCCCCCGCCTTCGCGCAGCCGGTCCCGGCGGTCGCGGCGGCGGCCCCCGACCTGTCCTCGGTGCTCGCGGGGCTGCCGCGCGCCGACGCGACGGCGGCCCTGGTCCGGATCGGCGGCACCGAGGGCGCCTGGGCGGGGAGCGCGGGCGTGCGCGACCTGGAGTCGGGGGCGCCGGCCGATCCGGCGGGCCGCTTCCGGGCCGGTTCGGTGACGAAGGTGTTCACGGCGGCGACGGTGCTCCAGCTGGCCGCCGAGGGCCGGGTCGACCTGGACCGCACGGCCCGTTCGTACCTGCCGGAGCTGATCCCGGGGCGGTACGCGACGGTGACGGTCCGCCAGCTCTTGAACCACACCCACGGCATCCCGGCCGCGGACCTGCCGGGGACGACCGTGGAGGAGTGGTACGCGCACCGCTTCGACGTCCACGAGCCGGAGGAGCTGGTCCGCTCGGCGACGGCGAAGCCCCGCGAGTTCCGCCCCGGCACCCGGCAGCACTACCTGAACATCGGCTACACGATCGCGGGCCTGCTCGTGGAGCGGGTCACCGGCGACACGTACGAGCACCAGGTGGAGCGGCGGATCCTGCGCCCGCTCGGCCTGCGGGACACCTACCTGCCGGGGCACGAGACGGAGATCCGGGGCTCGTACAACCACGGCTACCAGCTGATGCGGCGGGAGGACGGGACGACCGGGCTGCGGGACGTGTCGGTGTGGCGGGTGACGGACGGCTGGGCGGCCGGCGACCTGGTCTCGACCACGGCGGACCTGGAGCGGTTCACCCGGGCCCTGTTCGCGGGCCGGGTGGTGCGCGGCCCGCTCCTGGAGGAGATGTTCACGCTCCCCCCGGTGGCCGACTTCTCGACCGGCGCTCCGGCGGCGTACTCCGCCGGTCTGTCGATGAAGCGGCTGGGCGGGCGGGAGGTGTGGGGCAAGACCGGCGGCCGCTGGGGCTACAACGCGGCCATCGCCTCGACCCGCCACGGCGAGCGGACCCTGGTCTACGGCGTCAACGCGACGGACGCGAAGGGCCAGGGCATGAACCGCACGGCCCAGGAGATCATGCTGGCGACGTACGGGCTGCCGTCGGAGTGACCCCCTGGGCGGCCTCCAGCCGCTTGATGAGCCGCCGGACGTGGAGCAGCGGCAGGATCCCGAAGACCCCGAAGGACATGTCGATCACCGACCACCAGAAGGGGATGTCCCGGATCGGCCCGCAGATCAGGGCGAGCGGGATGATGCCGACGCAGGCGATCATGCCGAACTCGACGACCCAGATGTTGCGGACCGGGTCGCGGTAGGGGCCGTAGAAGGCGACGGCGATGACGAGGTGGGCGAAGGCCAGCCAGTCGGTGCCGTAGAGGAGGTACGGGGCGTCGGCACCGGCCGCCTCGACCCCGCCGGCCACCGTGTGGATCCACTCGGCGAGCCCGGGCAGCGCCTCGGCGACGGGTGCGGCCCACCCCGTCAAGGAGGAGTCGAGCCAGCGGAGTTCGGTGACGAGCGGAAAGGCGGTGGCCCCGCTCAGGACGAGACAGACGACGAAGAGGATCAGCCAGGCGCGGATGCGCGCGAGAAGGGCTCTCGGCCCGTTCGAGTCGCTCATGGGGGTAGCGTACGCCCCTCTTGAACATGTTCAGAAACCGGGTGCGGGGAGCCTCGGACACGTGCGGAAGCGAGCGGCGGGGCGGGACCGCGGTGGCCTGCGCCGGGTCCCGGCCGGCTCACAGTCCGACGAGGGAGTTCCACCTCCGGGCCATCTCCTTGCGCTCGGCCGAGGTGATGTCGCGCGCGGTGGCGAGCCTGTCGCGCATCCGCGCGTCGGGGAAGATCAGCGGGTCCTCGGCGAGGGCGGCCAGCTCCTCGTCGCCGGAGTCGGCGAGGACGGCCTGGGCGGCGGGGACCGGGCAGACGTAGTTGACCCAGGCGGCGAGTTCGGCGGCGACCTCGGGCTCGTAGTAGTAGTCGACGAGCTTCTCGGCGTTGGCCTTGTGGCGGGCGAGGTTGGGGATCATCAGCGACTCGGCCCACAGTTCGCCGCCCTCCTCGGGGACGACGAACGCGATGTCGGGGTTGTCGGCCTGGAGCTGGATGACGTCGCCGGAGTACGCCTGGCAGGCGAGCACGTCGCCGCTCGACAGGTCCTTGATGTAGTCGTTGCCGGTGAAGCGGCGGATGTGCTTCTCGCGGACCAGTGCCTCGACCCGGTCGCAGACGGCGTGGAAGTCGTCGGCGGTCCAGCGGGTGATGTCGGCGCCGTCGCCCTGCATGAGCAGCGGGACGGCCTCGTCGAGGCCGGAGAGGAGGGTGACCTTGCCGCGCAGGTCGGCGTCCCACAGCTGGCGCGTGGAGCGCAGTTCCCGGCCGAGCGCGCGCCGGTTGTAGGCGATGCCGGTGATGCCGGACTGCCAGGGCACGGCGTGGAGGCGGCCGGGGTCGAAGGCGGGCCGGCGCAGCTGGGGGTCGAGGTGCGCGGCGACGTTCGCCTGGGCGGCCCGGTCCATCTTCTGGACCCAGCCGAGGCGGACGAAGCGGGCGGCCATCCAGTCGCTGACGACGACGAGGTCGCGGTCGGTGGCCTGGCCGTTCATCAGGGCCGGGCCGACCTTGCCGAAGAACTCGTCGTTGTCGTTGATCTCCTCGGTGTAGCGGACGGAGATGCCGGTGCGCTTCCGGAAGGCGTCGAGGGTGGGCCGCTTCGCGGTGTCCTCGTCGTCGGTGTCGATGTAGAGCGGCCAGTTGGCGAAGGTGAGGCTGCGCTCGCGGCCGGACAGGTCCCGGCCGGCCCGCTCGCCCTCGGGGACGTAGGCGGGCCGCACGCCGCAGGCGGCGAGGAGGCCGGCGGCGCCGGCGGCGCCGAGCCCCCGCAGGACGGACCGGCGCGACGGGGTGTTCCTGGGGATCGCTCTCACCCGGGAAGCTTCGCGTCCGGCGCCGGACCGTCGCAATGGACGGTCCGTCGAGCGGCGCGGCCCGGCCCCGACACCTTGTCGATCAAGGATCGACGGGTGCCGGGGCCGGGCCGGGAGGGCTACCGGGCGGTTCAGCCCAGCGAGGTCATCACGTGCTTGATGCGCGTGTAGTCCTCGAAGCCGTACGCGGAGAGGTCCTTGCCGTAGCCGGACTTCTTGAAGCCGCCGTGCGGCATCTCGGCGACCAGCGGGATGTGGGTGTTGATCCACACGCAGCCGAAGTCGAGCGACCGGGACATGCGCATCGCGCGCTGGTGGTCCTTGGTCCAGACGGAGGAGGCCAGGGCGTACTCGACGCCGTTGGCGAACTCCAGGGCCTCGGCCTCGTCGGCGAAGGACTGGACGGTGATGACGGGGCCGAAGACCTCGTTCTGGATGATCTCGTCGTCCTGCTTCAGGCCGGAGACGACGGTCGGGGCGTAGAAGTAGCCCTTGTCGCCGACGCGGTGGCCGCCGGCCTCGACCTTGGCGTGGGCCGGGAGGCGGTCGATGAAGCCGGAGACCTGCTTCAGCTGGTTGGCGTTGTTGAGCGGGCCGTAGAGCACGTCCTCGTCGTCCGGCTGCCCGGTCTTCGTCTCGCTCGCGGCCTTGGCGAGGGCGGCGACGAACTCGTCGTGGATGGACTCGTGGACGAGCACGCGGGTGGCGGCGGTGCAGTCCTGGCCGGCGTTGAAGAAGCCGGCGACGGAGATGTCCTCGACGGCCTTGGCGATGTCGGTGTCCTCGAAGACGACGACCGGGGCCTTGCCGCCCAGCTCCAGGTGGACGCGCTTGACGTCCTTGGCCGCCGACTCGGCGACCTGCATGCCGGCCCGGACGGAACCGGTGATGGAGGCCATCGCCGGGGTCGGGTGCTCGACCATCGCGCGGCCGGTCTCGCGGTCGCCGCAGATGACGTTGAAGACGCCCTTGGGCACGATGGAGCCGATGATCTCGGCCATCAGGACCGTGGAGGCCGGGGTGGTGTCCGAGGGCTTGAGGACGACCGTGTTGCCCGCGGCGAGGGCCGGGGCGAACTTCCACACGGCCATCATCATCGGGTAGTTCCACGGCGCGACCTGGGCGCAGACGCCCACGGGCTCGCGGCGGACGATGGAGGTCATGCCCTCCATGTACTCGCCGGCGGAGCGGCCCTCGAGGAGACGGGCGGCACCCGCGAAGAAGCGGATCTGGTCCACCATCGGCGGGATCTCCTCGCTCGCGGTGATCCCGACCGGCTTGCCGGTGTTCTCGACCTCGGCGGCGATGAGCTCCTCGGCGCGCTCCTCGAAGGCGTCGGCGATCTTGAGGAGCACCTTCTGGCGCTCGGACGGCGTGGTGTCGCGCCAGGCGGGGAAGGCGGCCGCGGCGGCCTCCATGGCGGCGTCGACGTCCGCCTGCCCGGAGAGCGGGGAGGTCGCGTACACCTCACCGGTGGCCGGGTTGATCACGTCGATGGTGCGGCCGTCGGCCGCGTCGCGGAACTCCCCGTCGATGTAGTTGCGCAGCCGGCGCAGCTCGGTGGTCACTTGCCACCCCTCCTGTCACGTTCTGTCTTCGCACGACCTTGTGCGGCGTCCCGATGGCTGAGACACCTCAGCCTACTTGTTCGGACGACGCTTTCGACAGCCCCAACGCCCCTCGACTTCGGATTCAGTGTGATCAAGGGCCTCCGACAACGAATTACATCGCTTCGGGGTTGCACGACGGCGCATCTCGGTGCACAGTGAGGACGTGGCCAGTCGAAGCACAGACTCCAGAACCGGAACCGGTTCGTCCCCGACGATCGATGCCGTCTCCCTGGCGATCATCGAGCAGCTCCAGGAGGACGGCCGCCGCCCCTACGCCGCCATCGGCAAGGCCGTCGGCCTCTCCGAAGCGGCCGTGCGGCAGCGCGTCCAGAAGCTCCTCGACCAGGGCGTCATGCAGATCGTCGCCGTCACCGACCCGCTCACCGTGGGCCTGCGACGGCAGGCGATGGTCGGCATCCACGTCGAGGGTGACCTGGATCCGGTCGCGGAAGCGCTGACGGCCATGCCCGAATGCGAGTACGTGGTGATGACCGCGGGCTCCTTCGACCTGATGGTGGAGATCGTCTGCGAGGACGACGACCACCTTCTGGAAGTGATCAACAAGCGGATCCGCACGCTCCCCGGCGTGCGCTCCACCGAGAGCTTCGTTTACCTGAAGCTCAAGAAGCAGACCTATATGTGGGGAACCCGATAGCCGTGAGCCAGGACCTCTCCAAGACCGCCTACGACCACCTGTGGATGCACTTCACCCGCATGTCGTCGTACGAGAACAACCCCGTCCCCACCATCGTCCGCGGTGAGGGCACCTACATCTACGACGACAAGGGCAAGCGCTACCTCGACGGCCTCGCGGGCCTCTTCGTGGTCAACGCCGGACACGGCCGCCAGGAGCTGGCCGAGGTCGCGTACAAGCAGGCCCAGGAACTCGCGTTCTTCCCGGTGTGGTCGTACGCCCACCCCAAGGCCGTCGAGCTCGCCGAGCGCCTCGCCCACTACGCCCCGGGCGACCTCAACAAGGTCTTCTTCACCACCGGCGGCGGCGAGGCCGTCGAGACCGCGTGGAAGCTCGCCAAGCAGTACTTCAAGCTCAAGGGCAAGCCCACCAAGTACAAGGTCATCTCGCGCGCGGTCGCCTACCACGGCACCCCGCAGGGCGCCCTCTCCATCACCGGCCTGCCGGCCCTGAAGGCCCCCTTCGAGCCGCTGGTCCCCGGCGCGCACAAGGTGCCGAACACCAACATCTACCGCGCCCCGATCCACGGCGACGACCCCGAGGCCTTCGGCCGCTGGGCCGCCGACCAGATCGAGCAGCAGATCCTCTTCGAGGGCCCCGACACCGTCGCGGCCGTCTTCCTGGAGCCGGTGCAGAACGCCGGCGGCTGCTTCCCGCCGCCGCCCGGCTACTTCCAGCGCGTCCGCGAGATCTGCGACCAGTACGACGTGCTCCTCGTCTCCGACGAGACGATCTGCGCCTTCGGCCGCCTCGGCACGATGTTCGCCTGCGACAAGTTCGGCTACGTGCCGGACATGATCACCTGCGCCAAGGGCATGACCTCGGGCTACTCCCCGATCGGCGCCTGCATCGTCTCGGACCGCATCGCGGAGCCGTTCTACAAGGGCGACAACACCTTCCTGCACGGCTACACCTTCGGTGGCCACCCGGTGTCCTCGGCGGTCGCCATCGCCAACCTGGACATCTTCGACAAGGAAGGCCTGAACCAGCACGTCCTCGACCAGGAGGGCAACTTCTTCGACACCCTGAAGAAGCTGCACGACCTCCCGATCGTCGGCGACGTCCGCGGCAACGGCTTCTTCTACGGCATCGAGCTCGTCAAGGACAAGGCCACCAAGGAGTCCTTCAACGACGAGGAGGTGGAGCGCGTCCTGTACGGCTTCCTCTCCAAGGCGCTGTTCGACAACGGCCTGTACTGCCGCGCCGACGACCGTGGCGACCCGGTCATCCAGCTGGCCCCGCCGCTCATCGCCGACCAGGGCACCTTCGACGAGATCGAGGGCATCCTGCGCACGGTGCTGACCGAGGCGTGGACCAAGCTGTAAGGGTCCCCCAGCGCCACGCCGCCCTCACGGCGTGACCCCGGCCCGGGCATGCCGCCATCCGAGTGGATGGCGGCGGCCCGGGCCGCGTGCTGTCCGTACAACCGGATCCGACTCCTTACGGTGCCCAGTGACCGACAGGCCCGCCCCTCGTTCCCCCGGACGGGGGAACGCAAGAATCGGATCCGACATCGAGGTGTACGCGATGGCCCCACCGGACAACGACGTGCTCTGGGCGCGTTCCCTGCACTGCACCCTGGGCGGCACCCAGGCCCTCAGCGGCGTCTCCGTGGGCGTCCGCGAGGGCGAGATCCTCGCGGTGACCGGCCCCCGCGGCAGCGGCAAGACCACCCTCCTGCGCTGCCTCTCCGGCGAACTCCTCGCCCAGCAGGGCGAGGTCTGGTTCAACAGCTCCCCCGTCCACACCCTCCCCGCCGCCCGCCGCGAACGGCTCCGCCGCGAACGCTTCGGCTGGATCGGCCCCGACGCCGACCTCGTCCCCGAACTCACCGCCTGGGAGAACGCCGCCCTCCCGCTGATGCTCCGGGGCGTCCCCCACCGGGCCGCGCGGACCGCCGCCGGCGAGTGGCTGGACCGCCTCGACATCGGCGCCTGCGCCCGCACCCGCCCGCACGGCCTCACCCGGTCGCAGCGCCAGCGCACCGCCATCGCCCGCGCGCTCGCCGCCGGCCCGTCGGTCCTCTTCGCCGACGAACCCACCGCCGCCCTGCACCGGGCCGACGGCACGCAGGTGCTCCGCACCCTCGCCGCCGCCGCCCGCTCGCACGGCATCACCGTGCTCCTCGCCACCCACGACGGCGAGGTGGCGGCGCTCGCCGACCGCACGGTCACCCTGCTCGACGGTCGCCGGGCCGGCAGCGTGCCGCCCGCCTCGGGGGCGGAGGGCGTCGCCGCGTGCTCGCTCTCCGTCTAGTCCGCGGCTCCCACCCGCTCGTGCAGCTGCGGCGGCTCCTCGTCGCCGCGGCCGCCGCCGGCGTGGGCTTCCTGCTGCTGTGCACCCTCGGCTACGCCGTCGGCCACCCCGAGCACTCCTCCGCCTCCGCGCTCCGGCTCCTCTGGTGCGCGCTGCCGATCGCCGCCACCGTCCAGTTCGCCGTCGCCGTCGCCCGCACCGACCCGGCCACCCGGCCCCGCCCCGGGCTCTCCTCGATCGGCCTCGGCCCGGCCCGGCTCACCGCCATCGCCGCCACCTCGACCGCCGTCGCCTGCACCCTCGGCTCCCTGGTCGCCCTCCTCCTCTACCTGCACCTGCGCGGCGACATCACCGGCCTCCCCTTCGACGGGGCCGCGGCCGGGCTGCTCGCCGCCGACCAGCCGCTGCCGCTGGCCGCCGCCCTCACCCTGCTCGCGATCGTGCCGGTCGCCGGCGCCTGCGCCGCCGGCCTCGCCCTGCGCCCCCGCACCGGCACCCCCGCCCCCGAGGGCGCCGCCCGCCCCGTCCCCACCGGCCTCCCGTGGGGCGTGGCGCTCGTCGCCGCCGGCCTCGCGGTGGAGACGTACGCGGGCCGCGGCGGCGGGGAGGGCGTCGCCCTGCCCGGCCGCTTCGACGGCTCCCCCGCCGGCGTCCTGGCCGGCTGGGTGCTCACCGCGATCGGCCTCGCCCTCGCCGGCCCCGGCCTCACCCACCTGAGCGGACGGCTCCTCCAGGCCGTCCGCCCCGGAGCCGTCCGCCTCCTCGCCGGCCGCGTCCTCATGGACGAGGCCGACCGGATCGGCCGCCCCCTCGGCGTGGTCTGCGCGGTGCTCTCCGGCACCCTCGCCGCCGCCACCCTGTACGGGGCGGGGGACGGCCCCGCCGCCTTCGGGCCGCTCACCGCCCTCGGCGCCGGCGTCGTCCTGGCCTGCACCACGGCGACCCTGCTGACCGCCGCCCTGGAGTCCCGCCAGGGCCGGGCCCACACCGCCGCGGCGCTGGCCCGGCTCGGCGCCCCGCCGACCGTGCTGCGCACCGCCGCCCTCCTCCGGGCCGGGGCACTGCTCGCCGTCTTCACCCCGCTCACCTGGCTGATCGGCGAGCTGGCCGCCCTGCCGCTGACCGCCTGACCGCCCGGCGGGAAAAGCGGGAGGCCCCGTCGCCACGGGCCACCTATCGTGGGCCCATGGCGACGCCCCCACCCCGGCCCCGCCCACGAGGCCACGGACGCGAGATCCACACCCTGGACGAGTTCGACGCGTCGCTCGCCCGGCCCGGCGGCCTCGCCGGGCTGCGGATCCAGTCCGTCGACCTCACCGGCCGCACCTTCGCCCTCCTCTCCGCCTCCACCGCCACCACCGTCTTCCTCGGCTGCCCGATGGAACCCGAGGCGGCGGCGAAGGTGCGGGCCGACGGGGCGCTGGTCTTCCCGCCCGTCCCCGACCTGCCCTTCGACCCGTACCGCAACCGGCTCTACACCCCGGACGAGCTGTACGCCGGGGTCACCGGGGACGGCGGCTACGAGGCCACCCCCGACGCCCTCTCCTACGCCTGGTTCGGCACCACCCGCGCCGACGGCGACGTCTTCTCCTCCATGCTCCGCTCGCTCCACGACGACGCCGTCTCCGACGCCCTCGACGAACACCTCGACGGCCGGCGGACCGTCGGCGTCATGGGCGGCCACGCGATGGTCCGTGGCGGCGAGGCGTACGCGGGCGCGGCCCGCCTCGGCCGCACCCTCGCCCGCGCCGGGTACACGGTGGCCACCGGCGGCGGCCCCGGCGCGATGGAGGCCGCCAACCTCGGCGCGTACCTGGCCCCCTTCGACGACCCGGCCCTCGCCGACGCCCTCGCCCTCCTCGCGAAGGCCCCCTCCTTCGTGCCCTCGGTGACGGAATGGGCCCGCGCCGCCCTCGCCGTCCGGGCGCTGCTGCCCGGCGGCGGCGACTCGGTCGGCATCCCCACCTGGTTCTACGGCCACGAACCGCCCAACGCCTTCGCCGGCCACATCGCCAAGTACTTCACCAACGCGCTCCGCGAGGACGGCCTCCTGGCCCGTTCCACCAGCGGTGTCGTCTTCCTGCCCGGCGCCGCCGGCACCGTCCAGGAGATCTTCGACAACGCCACCCCGAACTACTACGCCTCCCTCGGCGCCCCCGCCCCCATGGTCCTCGTCGACCGTGCCCACTGGACCGCCCGCCTCCCCGCCTGGCCCCTCCTGGAGACCCTCGCGGCCGGCCGCCCGATGGCGGCGAGGATCGCCCTGGTCGACTCGGTCGACGAGGCCCCGGCGGCCCTGGACCGGCTGGGGGCCCGATAGGTGGACCTCTTCGTGTGCGCGGGCTGCGGGACGGAACTGTCGGTGCCGGTGGAGCGGGTGGCGCTGCCCGTGGAGGCCCACTACGGCGGCGGCCACCGCTGGATGCCGCCGCTCATGGAACCGGGCACCTACGCCGTCGACCCGGACCCCTGGGCACGGGCGTGGCTGACCTGGGAGGAGATCGGTGAGGCCGGGGCGGCCGCCCTCGGCGTCCACGCACCGGTGCACACCGTCCCCACCGGCCCCCGGGACGGGATCGTGCTCGCCCCCGGCGACACGCGCGGCACCCGCCTCCTGCCCGAGCGCTCCGGCCCCTCCTGCCTCGGCGTCGTCGCCGGCGACGCGCCCAACCTGGTGTGCGCCGGCTGCGGCCTGGGCGTCGGCTTCCGCGAGGACGACTGCGGCGTCTGGCAGACCGTCCGGTACGGCCCCGAGGCCGTCGTCCGGCGCTCCCTGGGCGTCCCCCCGCCCGCTGTCCCGGTCCGGCCGCTGCCCCCGATCGACCCGGAGGGCGGCTGGGACATGCGCTGGTCGGCCGCGGCCGGAGCCGCCCTCGCCCGGCTGCTCGCCGCCTCCGGCGGCCGGGCCCTGAAGCTCCCCGGCGGCCTCCCCACCGAGCTGTTCGGCCGGTCCGTCGCCCGGCTGCTCCCGGCGGGACCGCCCTTCCTGACCGTGGGCCTGGCCGGCCCCGGACTGCCCGGCGGGGACGCCGACATCGTCCTCGTCCCCGCCGACCGGCGGACGGGGGCGCCGTGGCGGCCCGCCGGCGACGCGGTCCCCGTCCCGCTGCCCGGACCCGTGTGGGCCCACCTCGTGGGGCCCGGGGAGACCTCGCCGACGCCCGTGTCGGGGACGCTGCCGGCGCAGGTGCTCCGCGACGACTACCCGCTGCCCGAGCACCCCGGGTACGGCTTCCTCCCCGACCGCGCCACCCTCCGCAGGACCCTGTCCCGCATGCCCGAGGTCCGCCGGCCGTGGCTGCGCGCCCTCTACGACCGGATCTGATCCTCCCCGTCGAGCACGACGACCTCCTCCGCCCGGAAGGCCACCGTCACCTCCGCGCCCTCCTCGGGCACCTCCCGCAGCGGGAACTCCGCCTCCAGCGGCGGCCCGTCCGCCGGGCGCAGGACGACCGACACGTGGTGGCCCCGGAAGGTGCGGGACCCGACCCGGCAGGCCAGTCCCCCGCCGGCGGGCGCCGGACGGACGCCGGCCGGGCGGACGAGGAGCTTCCGCTCGCCCTGCGGGGAGCCGTCCGGCACCGGGATCCGGCCCCACGCGGTCCGGGCCGCCGCCCCCGTCACCGTCGCCGCGACCACGTTCTCGAAGCCGAGGAAACGGGCCGTGAACTCCGAGCCCGGCCGCTGCCACACCTCCACCGGCGTGCCGGACCGCACGATCCGCCCGTCCCGCATGACCACCACCCGGTCCGCCAGCGCGAAGGCCTCGCCCTGGTCGTGGGTGACCGCCAGGACCGTCGTGCCGAGCCGCCCGAAGAGCGCCCGCAGCTCCACCACGAGCCGTTCGCGCAGCCCCCGGTCCAGCTGCCCCAGCGGCTCGTCCAGCATCAGCAGCCGCGGCCGGGGCGCCAGCGCCCGGGCCAGCGCCACCCGCTGCTGCTCGCCGCCCGACAGCGCGGCGACCGACCGCCGCCCCGCGCCCGGCAGTCCGACCAGGCCGAGGAGCTCCTCGACCCGCGCGGCCCGCTCCTCCTTCGGCACGCCGCGCATCCGCGGCCCGAAGGCCACGTTCCCGGCGACGTCCCGCTGCGGGAACAGCTGGTGGTCCTGGAACATCAGCCCCACCCCGCGCCGGTGCACCGGCACCCCCGCCTGGTCGGCGCCGGCGAGCAGCACCCGCCCCGCGGCCAGCTCCTGGAGCCCGGCGACCGCCCGCAGCAGCGTCGACTTGCCGGACCCGCTCGGCCCGAGCACGCACACGATCTCGTGCTCGGCGACCTCCAGGTCCACCGCGTCGAGGACCGCCCGCGCCCCGAACCGTACCGTCGCTCCCTCAAGGGTCAGCATCAGAACTCCCCGGTGGTCCGGTCGGTCCGCAGCCGCTCCAGGAGCAGCAGGGAGACCGCGCACACCACCATCAGAATCGTCGACAGGGCCATCGCCTGCCCGTGGTTGAGCTCCCCCGGCCGGCCCAGCAGCCGTGCCACGGCGACCGGCAGCGTCGGATTGTCGGGCCGGGCGATGAAGACGGTCGCGCCGAACTCGCCGAGCGAGACCGCGAAGGCGAACCCGGCCGCGATGAGCAGCGCCCGCCGCACCAGCGGCAGGTCCACCTCCCGCCACACCCGCCACGGCGAGGCCCCGAGGACCGCCGCCGCCTCCCGCAGCCGCCGGTCCACCGCCCGCAGCACCGGCAGCATCGTCCGCACGACGAACGGCACGCCGACCAGCGCCTGCGCGAGCGGCACCAGGATCCAGCTGGCCCGCAGGTCGAGCGGCGGCTCGTCGAGGGTGATGAGGAAGCCGAAGCCGACGGTCACCGCCGACACCCCGAGCGGCAGCATCAGCAGCGCGTCGAAGCCCCGCACCAGCCGTCCCGCGCGCCTGGTGAGCGCCGCCGCCGCGAGCCCGCCGATCACCACGGCGATGGCCGTGGCGGCGACCGCGTACCGCAGCGAGTTCCCGACCGCCTCCAGCGGCGGCACCAGGAACGTGCCGGCCTCGTCGAGCGTGCCGAGCGCCCGGTAGTAGCGGAGCCCGTACCCCTCCGGCGTCGCGAAGGAACGCTCCACCAGCACGCCCAGCGGCAGCAGGATCAGCACCGCCACCGACGCCAGCACCCCGCCGAGCAGCGCCCACTGCCCGGCCCCGCGCGGCCTGCGCGCGGTCTGCTCCGGGGAGACGAGCCGCAGCGCGGTCTCCCGCCGCCGGGCCGTCCGGGCCTGCACGGCGAGGATCGCGCCGACCGCCGCGAACTGCGTCAGCGTCAGCACGGCGGCCGTCCGCAGGTCGAGCAGCCGGGCCGTCTGCCGGTAGACCTCCGCCTCCAGCGTCGTGTACGCGTCCCCGCCGAGGATCTGCACGACGCCGAAGGAGGTGAAGGTGAAGAGGAAGACCATCAGCGCGGCCGCCGACACCGCCGGCACCAGCGCCGGCAGCGTCACCGTCCGCCACGCCGTCCACCGCGAGGCGCCGAGCACCCGGGCGGCCTCCTCCTGGCGCGGGTCGAGCTGCGCCCACAGCCCGCCGACGGTCCGCACGACGACCGCGTAGTTGAAGAACACGTGCGCGAGGAGGATCGCCCACACGGTCTCGTCGAGCCGCAGCCCCCACAGCTCGTCGGTGAACCCGCCCCGGCCCACCAGCGCCAGGAACGCGGTGCCGACGAGGACGGTCGGCAGCACGAACGGCACGGTGACGACGGCCCGCAGCGCCCGCTTCCCGGGGAAGGCGAAGCGGGCGAAGACGTACGCCCCCGGCAGCGCCACGAGGAGCGTGAGCCCGGTGGAGGCGGCCGCCTGCCACACCGTGAACCAGAGGACGTCGAGGATGTCCGGCCGGCCCAGGACCGTCCCGACCGCGCCGAGGTCCCAGGCGCCGCCGGGCCGCAGCCCGCGGTCGACGATCGACACGACGGGCCAGGCGAAGAAGACGGCGAAGAACGCGACGGGCAGGACCATCAGGCCCAGCCGCGCCGCGCTCCCCCGCCGGTCGCGCGTCACCTGAGGAGCGACGACCACTGCTGGATCCACGCCTCGCGCTTCTCGGCGATCTTCTCCGGCGCCATCGTCTCCGGCTTCTCGATCACCACGCCGTGCCGCGTGAACAGCTCCGGCAGGGCCGCGTCCTCCGCCACCGGGTTCACGAACATCTGGAGCGGCATGTCGTCCTGGAACTTCTTCGAGATCAGGAAGTCGATCAGTGCCTTGCCGCCCTCGGGGTTCTTCGTCCCGTTCAGCAGCCCCGCGAACTCGATCTGCCGGAAGCAGGTGCCGGCGGACACCCCGGTGGGCGCCTCCTTCGGCCGCGGGTCCGCGTACAGCACCTCGACCGGCGGGCTGGAGGCGTAGGAGACGACCAGCGGGCGGTCGCCCTTGGCCTCCTTGCCGCCGGCCGAGCCGGAGAACTCCTGGTTGTAGGCGAGCTCCCAGCTGTCGACGGTCTTCACGCCGTTGGCCTTCAGCTTCGACCAGTAGTCCTGCCAGCCCTCGTCGCCGTACTCCGCGATCGTGCCGAGGAGGAAGCCGAGGCCCGGGGAGGACCGCTCGGGGTTCTCCACCACGAGGAGGTCCTTGTACTCCGGCTTCGCCAGGTCGTCGAAGGTCTGCGGCGGCGCCAGCTTCTTGTCGGCGAAGTACTTCTTGTCGTAGTTGACGCAGATGTCGCCGGTGTCGATCGGGGTGACCCGCTCGTCGAGCTTGAAGGCGTCCGGGATCCGGTCGGCGCCCTTCGCCTCGTACTCCACGAAGATGCCGTTGTCGACGGCGCGGGAGAGCAGGGTGTTGTCGACGCCGAAGAAGACGTCGCCCTGCGGGGAGCCCTTGGTGAGGATCTCCTTGTTGACGGCCTCGCCCGCGTCGCCGGCCTTCAGCACCTTCACGGTGAAGCCGGTCCGCTCCGTGAACTCGGCCAGCACCTCCTTGGAGGCGTTGAAGGAGTCGTGGCTGACGAGGGTCACGGTCTTCGGCGCGGGCCCGCCGGACTTGCCCGCGGCCTCGCGGGCGTCCTCCGTGGAGCAGGCGGTCAGGGCCGTGACGCCGAGCGCCGCGGCCAGCGCGGCGGCGGCGGCCTTCTGGGTGTGCATGTGTGGTCCTCCTGGGTGGGACCAGGAAGAGACGCGGCCCCGCCCGCGACCGGGGACCGGACGCGGGCAGGGCGCAACAGCTCGAGGTACGACCGAACTTCCTACCCAGAATGACCTGGGCGAGGTTCAGAGGGTCTGCGGTCTACGGTCACCGCACTCTCAGCGCTGTGGCGCTCCCCTGTCGGAATATGCAGATGTGTTCGAGCACAGGGTACAAGGTCAGCGTTCGGCGGCGGCGAGCTGTCCACAGGCGCCGTCGATCTCCTGGCCCCGGGTGTCCCGGACGGTCACCGGCACGCCGTGCCGGGCGATGGCCTCGACGAACGCCTTCTCGTCCTCCGGCCGGGAGGCGGTCCACTTCGAGCCCGGCGTCGGGTTCAGCGGGATCAGGTTGACGTGCACCCGCTTGCCCTTGAGCAGCTTGCCCAGCAGGTCGCCGCGCCACGCCTGGTCGTTGATGTCCCGGATGAGGGCGTACTCGATGGAGATCCGGCGCCCGGACTTCTCGGCGTACTCCCAGGCCGCGTCCAGCACCTCCCGGACCTTCCAGCGGGTGTTCACCGGCACCAGCGTGTCCCGCAGCTCGTCGTCGGGGGCGTGCAGGGAGACCGCGAGCCGGCACTTGAAGCCCTCGTCGGCGAAGCGCAGCATGGCCGGCACGAGGCCCACGGTGGAGACGGTGATGCCGCGCTGCGACAGGCCGAGGCCGTCGGGCTCGGGGTCGGTCAGCCGGCGGATGGCGCCGACGACCCGCTTGTAGTTGGCGAGCGGCTCGCCCATGCCCATGAAGACGATGTTCGACAGGCGCGCCGGTCCGCCGGGCACCTCGCCGTCGCGCAGGGCGCGCATGCCGTCGACGATCTGGTGCACGATCTCGGCGGTCGACAGGTTCCGGTCGAGGCCGGCCTGGCCGGTGGCGCAGAACGGGCAGTTCATGCCGCAGCCGGCCTGCGAGGAGATGCACATGGTCACCCGGTCCGGGTAGCGCATGAGCACCGACTCGACGAGCGTGCCGTCGTGCAGCCGCCACAGCGTCTTGCGGGTGGTGTCGTCGTCGCACGAGATGTGCCGCACCACCGACATCAGGTCGGGCAGCAGCTCCCCGGCCAGCTTCTCCCGCGAGGCGGCCGGGATGTCCGTCCACGCGGCGGGGTCGTGCGCGTACCGCGAGAAGTAGTGCGTCGACAGCTGCTTGGCGCGGAACGGCTTCTCGCCGATCGCGGCGACGGCCTCCTTCCGCTCGGCGGGCGACAGGTCGGCGAGGTGCCGCGGCGGCTTCTTGGCTCCGCGCGGGGCGACGAAAGTGAGTTCTCCGGGCAGCGGACGAGCCACGACGGCGTCTCTCCTCAAACAGGCACGAGGTCGGACGTCCCGCGACGGCGGGGAGCACGGCAGGGCGGTGCCGGAGCGACCTCACTGGACCGTCCCCGCGGCGGCGAGGACGACGAAAGGGCCCGGGACGCACGTCCCGAGCCCTTCCAGAGTACCCGCTGCGCGTCAACCCGTTCCGACGAAGAGCGCCAGCGGCGAACCGCTCGGCCCGTGCCCACGAACAGCGCCGGCAGCAGCCACACCACCGGCGCCGTCGGCAACAGCGAGTCCAGCCGGTCCATGCTGTACCGACGTGCGACTCCGCCGCGTGGCACCGCGGCCGGGAAGCAGGCCCCGCCGAACAGGACCCACCACCCGGCCGGTCAGCCCGTGCCCACGAACAGCGCCAGCAACAGCCACACCACCGGCGCCGTCGGCAGCAGCGAGTCCAGCCGGTCCATGATGCCGCCGTGGCCGGGGAGCAGGGTGCCCATGTCCTTGATGCCGAGGTCCCGCTTGATCATCGACTCGCCGAGGTCGCCGAGCGTCGCGCTCGCCGCCACCGCCAGGCCGAGGAGCAGGCCCTGCCACCAGGTGCCGCCGTCGATGAGGAACTGCATGCACAGCGCGCCGGCCGCCATCGCGAAGGCCACCGCGCCGAACAGGCCCTCGCGGGTCTTGCCGGGGCTGATCCGCGGCGCCAGCTTGTGCTTGCCGAACCGCCAGCCGACCGCGTACGCCCCGGTGTCGCTGACCACCGTGAGCAGCAGGAAGGTCAGCACCCGCCACGGCCCGTCGTCCGCGGTGAGCAGCAGCACCACGAAGGTCGCCAGGAAGGGCACGTAGAAGGCGGCGAAGACGCCCGCCGTGACGTCCTTCAGGTACCCCTCGGGGGGTTCCGTCATCCGCCAGACGAGCACCGCGAGCGCCGTCAGGGCCATCGCGACCCAGGCGCCCTCGGGGCCGCGCACGTACCCGGCGACGACCATCGCCGCGCCGCCGACCGCGAGCGGCACCAGCGGCGCCTTGATCGCCTTGCGCTCCTGGAGCCGGGAGGTCAGCTCCCACAGGCCGACGACCACGGCGACCGCCACCACGCCGACGAACGCCGGCTTCCAGATGAACAGCGACGCGATGATCACGGCTCCGAGACCGACGCCGACCCCTATGGCCGCGCCCAGGTCCCGGCCCGCGCTCTTCTTCTGCCGCGGCGCGGGGGCCGGGGACGGCGGAGGAGGCGGGACGGGGCCGGGCATGGGCTCCTGCGGGTGCTCGTGCGGGGTCTCGTCACGGAACAGGGGACCGCCCGGCTGGGCGGCCCCCCGTCCGTGTCCGTCCTGGAATCCGCCGGCGGGTACGTCGGGCACGATGGGCATGGGGCGAGTCTGCGCCGCCTGGTGCCGATCGTGGGCGGGACCCGCCGGGGCAGGCCCCTGGTCGGGTCCGCCGAGACCTGAACCGGCCGCCGGCGCCCCCCAGGATGAGTCGTTCATCAGACCTCGAGGAGCTCGGCTTCCTTGTGCTTCAGCAGCTCGTCGACCTGCGCGACGTACTTCGCGGTGGTGTCGTCGAGCTCCTTCTCCGCGCGGCGGCCCTCGTCCTCGCCGACCTCGCCGTCCTTGACGAGCTTGTCGATGGACTCCTTGGCCTTGCGGCGCACCGAGCGGATCGAGATCTTGGAGTCCTCGGCCTTGCCCTTGGCGACCTTGATGTAGTCGCGGCGGCGCTCCTCGGTCAGCTCCGGGAAGACCACACGGATGATGTTGCCGTCGTTGCTCGGGTTGACGCCGAGGTCCGAGTCGCGGATGGCCTGCTCGATGTTGCGCAGCGCGCTCTTGTCGAACGGGGTCACCACGGCCATGCGCGGCTCCGGCACCGAGAACGAGGCCAGCTGGTTGATGGGGGTGAGGGCACCGTAGTAGTCGGCCACGATCTTGTTGAACATCGCCGGGTGCGCACGGCCGGTGCGGATCGCGGCGAAGTCCTCCTTGGCGACCACGACGGCCTTCTCCATCTTCTCCTCGGCCTCGAGGAGGGTCTCTTCGATCACCACTTGCTCCTGCGTGTCGTCGCGTTGTGTCCTGCACGGTGTACGACCGGCAGGGCTGTCGTCCAGCCCCGTACGGGGCGGTTCCCGGTTGGGGTCGGGCTCAGGCCCGGGTGCCCTGGTCGCTCACGAGCGTGCCGATCTTCTCACCCGTCACGGCGCGCGCGATATTGCCCTCGGCGAGCAGTTCGAAGACGAGGATCGGGAGCTTGTTGTCGCGGCACAGGGTGATGGCGGTGGCGTCGGCGACCTTGAGGTCGCGGGCGATGACCTCGCTGTACTCCAGCGCGTCGAACTTGACCGCCGCCGGGTTGGTCTTCGGGTCGGAGTCGTAGACGCCGTCCACGCCGTTCTTGCCCATGAGCAGGGCCTCGGCGTCGATCTCCAGGGCGCGCTGGGCGGCGGTGGTGTCCGTCGAGAAGTACGGCATGCCCATGCCGGCGCCGAAGATGACCACGCGGCCCTTCTCCAGGTGGCGCACGGCGCGCAGCGGGATGTACGGCTCGGCGACCTGGCCCATGGTGATGGCGGTCTGGACGCGCGAGTCGATGCCCTCCTTCTCCAGGAAGTCCTGGAGGGCGAGGCAGTTCATCACGGTGCCGAGCATGCCCATGTAGTCGGAGCGGGCCCGGTCCATGCCGCGCTGCTGGAGCTCGGCGCCGCGGAAGAAGTTGCCGCCGCCGATGACGATGGCGATCTCGGCGCCGTCGCGGACGACGGCCGCGATCTCACGCGCGATGGCGTGCACGACGTCGGGGTCGACACCGAGACCGGTACCGCCGGAGAACGCCTCCCCGGACAGCTTCAGCATGTAGCGGCCGAGCTTCTTGCCGCTCTTGTCGTCGCCCTGTACGGCGCCCTGGTTCATGGAGATCTCCTCGTGCACATACGAAGAAGGCCATTGCCTTGGGTCCCTCGTGGGTTTCCCGTACGGCAATGGCCTCCTCGTCACATCTGCGGTCGTCCCGCGCGGGGCGGGACGACTGTCTCAGACCCTACCCGGGTCCGGTGTCCGTCGCGTGTGGGCGAACGGACTCAGATGCCGACCTTGATGCGGGTGAAGCGCTTCAGGGTGACACCGGCCTCGTTGAGGACCTGCTGGACGGACTTCTTGTTGTCCAGGGCGTACGGCTGGCCGAGCAGCGTGGCGTCCTTGAAGAAGCCGTTGACGCGACCCTCGACGATCTTGGCGATCGCGGCCTCGGGCTTGCCCTCGGCGCGGGTGGTCTCCTCGGCGATGCGGCGCTCGGACTCGACGACCTCGGCCGGGACGTCCTCACGGGTGAGGTACTTCGGCGCGAAGGCGGCGATGTGCTGGGCGACACCCTTGGCGACCTCGGCGTTCTCCTTGTCGAACTCGACGAGGACACCGATCTGCGGCGGGAGGTCCGGCATGGTGCGGTGCATGTACGCGGAGACGTAGCCGTCGGCGTACGCGGCGAAGCGGTCGAGGACGATCTTCTCGCCGAGGTTGGCGTTGGCCTCGTCCACGAAGGCCTGCACGGTCTTGCCGGGCTCGATCTCGGAGGCGAGCAGGGCCTCGATGTCGGCCGGCTTGGTGGCGGCGACGTGGGCGGCGAGGGCGTCGGCGACGGCGAGGAACTTGTCACCCTTGGCGACGAAGTCCGTCTCGCACTTCAGCTCGACGAGGACGCCGGAGGTGTTGTCGTCGGCGATGAGGGAGACCACGGCGCCGTTCTCGGCGGAGCGGCCCTCACGCTTGGCGACACCCTTCTGGCCCTTGATGCGCAGGGCCTCGACGGCCTTGTCGACGTCGCCGTCGGCCTCTTCGAGGGCCTTCTTGCAGTCCATCATGCCGGCGCCGGTGAGCTCACGGAGCTTCTTGACGTCAGCGGCGGTGTAGTTCGCCATGAGTCTGTTTCTCTCTCGAAGTCAGAAAGATCTACGAAGATCTGCGGCGGGACGGCGGGGGCTTCGTGAGCCCCCGCCGTCACCTCCGAGGTGTTCCGGAGTGCGGAAGGGTCAGGCCTGCTCGGCGGCCGGGGCCTCGGCCTCGGCGGCCTTCTCGGCCTCGGCGGCCGGGGCCTCGGCGGCCTCGTCCTTCTTCTCGCCCTCGAGCAGGTCGCGCTCCCACTCGGCGAGCGGCTCGCCGGCGGCCTTCTCGCCCGGCTTCGAGTCACCGGTCGCGGCACCGGAACGGGCGATGAGGCCCTCGGCGACGGCGTCGGCGATCACGCGGGTGAGCAGGGTGACGGAGCGGATCGCGTCGTCGTTGCCCGGGATCTTGTAGTCGACCTCGTCGGGGTCGCAGTTGGTGTCGAGGATCGCGACGACCGGGATGTTGAGCTTGCGAGCCTCGCCGACGGCGATGTGCTCCTTCTTGGTGTCGACGATCCAGACGGCGCTCGGCACCTTCTGCATCTCGCGGATACCACCGAGGGTCTTCTCCAGCTTGGCCTTCTCGCGCGAGAGGACCAGGAGCTCCTTCTTGGTGAGACCCGAGGCCGCGACGTCCTCGAAGTCGATCTGCTCGAGCTCCTTGAGGCGCTGCAGACGCTTGTAGACGGTCGAGAAGTTGGTGAGCATGCCGCCCAGCCAGCGCTGGTTCACGTAGGGCATGCCGACGCGCGTCGCCTGCTCGGCGATGGCCTCCTGGGCCTGCTTCTTCGTACCGACGAACATGACGGAGCCGCCGTGGGCCACCGTCTCCTTGACGAACTCGTAGGCGCGGTCGATGTACGACAGCGACTGGAGCAGGTCGATGATGTAGATGCCGTTGCGCTCGGTGAAGATGAAGCGCTTCATCTTCGGGTTCCAGCGACGGGTCTGGTGACCGAAGTGGACGCCGCTCTCCAGCAGCTCCCGCATCGTGACGACGGCCATGGCCGTATCTCCTTGGGTTTCTCGGTTGTGTTCCTGACGCCCCGGCGCGCCGTGCCACGAAGGACCGAAAGGCGCTGCCACCACGCTCTGGGAGACGAGTGGCGGGGCGTGCGAAGTCGACCCGGTGACCCGGGTCGCCATAGGAAGTGTACGGGACCCCGGGAGCGCCGGGTGACGGCACGGTCCACAGGCAGCCACTTGTCCACAGAAAACCGCCGCCCCCGTCACCCTCGCCCCGCACCGGGCACGCTCGCCCCATGCACACGACGACACTCCTGCTCGCCCTGGCCCTCTGCTGGCCCCTCGGCCCGCCCGCCCCCGACGTGGTACGCCCCTGGCGACCCCCCGCCGGCCCCTATGCCCCCGGCCACCGCGGCATCGACCTCGCCGCCCCCGAAGGCGCCACCGTCCACGCCCCCGCCGCCGGCACCGTCACCTTCGCCGGCCCCGTGGGAGGCCGCGGCGCCCTCACCCTCACTCTCCCCGGCACCGGCACGCCCCCGCTCCGCACCACCTTCACCCCCGTCACCCCCCTCGTCCCCGCCGGCACCCGCGTCACCGCGGGCACCCCCCTCGCCCGCGTGGCACCGGGAACCCACTGCCCCCGCTCCTGCCTCCACTGGGGCCTCCTCCGCGGCGAGCTGTACCTCGACCCGCTGACACTCCTGCGCGGAGGACCGTCACGCCTGCTGCCGCTGACGGAGTGAGCGGGAGAGACGGGAGAGAGGGGTCCGGGGAGGGGGAGGGGTGGGTGGGGTGTTTCACTTCCCCTCGTTCCCTCCACATGCCCTATGTGTTCAGGCATGGGTGACAGCCCATGACGACTGCCGGGTTTCCCCATTCGGAAACCCC